>NZ_JBFTIN010000066.1:0-23778 GCF_056394785.1 Rhizobium sp. 10N414
GCATATCAGCATATCAGTCTCACCGGCGATTACATCTGGACCCCGACGGACAGCATCGATCTCAGGCCACTGCGGCGCGAAACATCCATCCTCGCAGCGTGATCACCGTATGTTCTCAAATGTCGGACAGATTCATCACTTTCGTGTCGTGATGCCTGAAAGCGAATGCTCTGATGGATATCGACGGCGCCCGCATGTTCTGGAATCGTTCATTTCCGCTTTCTGAGGGCCAAGCCCCCTGACCCTCCGGAGGATGACAGCGGGACGAAGTAGAGGGGTCACGGTCGGAAAAACCGATCAAGCTCGCATCGAAATGTCAGGTCGATGGCTTGCGCGCGACTTGATTGCGTGGAAACACCGAGCTCTGCGATAGCACCGCACCATTTTTTTGCGCATCCGCCATCCCTTGGACAGAGTGGGGAGGCCGTCGACGACCAACATCGCCTTGGGTTGTTCCGCGCGCCATCTTCGCTACCTGTCCACTACAGACAATGCGAGAAGTGTGTGGCATTAGGACCTGCCGCGACTGACGCCCCCGCAGCGGGTTTGCGCGAAGCTCGGTGGATGTCCGGAAAGCCTAGTGCTTCGTTCTGCCTGACAATCGAAATGAACCGGGCCAAGAGTGAGGTTCTTGTGTTGTCGTGGTCGGCTGCCTAGCTCGAGACACCTATCATAAATATTGTATTCAAATCGTAATCCTATTCATTTGTCACATAGATGCGCGGCGCAGTATGATCGGGCCACTGGATGCGGACGTGCATCTGGGTGCTAGTTGGTAAGCCTGTCTAAACGCGTTCGTCGCAACCGGCGATCGCCAATCGTCACGGCAGAATCCGTTGCAGACAAGGTGAAATCTTCCGACTAAACAGAAAGGCTACTGTCATGAATGACAACACATTGAGGCAGGATATCGTCGACGAGCTTAACTTCGAACCGAGCGTCGATGCGGCGAATATCGGCGTGGCCGTCGAGAACGGCATCGTCACGCTGACCGGGCACGTTCCCACCTACTTCCAAAAGACCAAAGTCGAGGACGCCGTGTGCCGGGTCAAGGGCGTCAAGGGGATTGCCGAGGAGATCGAAGTTCGTCCGTTCGGCTCTAATAGAACCGAAGACGACGAGATCGCCAAACGAGCGCTGGACATGATTAACTGGAACACCGCCATCCCGGTGGATGTTGTCCAGGTTAAGGTCCAGAGAGGCTGGGTCACTCTCACCGGTGACGTGGAGTGGCAGTATCAGAAGAACGCCGCTTCTGATGCGGTCAAAGGCCTGGCGGGTGTGTTCGGCGTTGCGAACAACATCGCCGTCAAGCCGCATGCCTCGGCCTTTGATGTCAAGAGGCGGATCGAAGATGCACTAAAGCGCAATGCCGAAGTTGAAGCGGCCGCCGTCAAGGTAAACGTGCTCGACGGCAAGGTCACGCTTGAAGGTCGTGTCAGCCTATGGTCGGAACGCAGTGCTGCTGAACGTGCGGCGTGGTCAGCACCGGGTGTAAAGCTGGTGGTGGACCGAATTGCCGTAGCCTGAGGCCAAACTGGATGCCGTGGGAAGCGGATCTGTCCGTTTCCTTTTTTGGTCAGCTCTGCAAAAATTCCCACGGTACCTTGCGTACGGAGAGATTGATGTCCGAAACGATGTATCCATCGTCCACCTGGGAGTTTGCACAGAAGCGTCGCGAACTGGCGCCTGAGACTGATGCCGCCTTCCAGGCGTTTAGCCAGAAGGTCTTTGCCGAGGGCGCCTTGACTACAAAGGTCAAGCAGCTCATTGCCGTCGCCGTCGCGCATGTCACGCAATGTCCCTATTGCATTCGAGGTCATACTAATGCGGCCCTTCGACAGGGAGCCTCGCGCGAGGAATTGATGGAGGCGATCTGGGTCGCAGCCGAGATGCGGGCCGGCGGCGCCTACGCTCATTCAACCCTTGCAATAGCGGAAATGGAGACATCAGTGTCGCCAAAGAATACTTGAGCACAACATTATGAGAAGTCGGTACGATAGCAGCGATAATGGCATCGACGCTAGCGGGGACGGTCGCCTTGCCGACATCGCCCGCCGCATTAGCTCCTCGCGGACGTCAACTCTTAAATGCCGGCGCGCTTGAATAAATCGGCCGATCGAAAAGCCGGGCTATCTTCCTCGCATGTTCGGGCGTGCGCCGGAGCTTGACGAAGATAACCCGAAGGTAAAGGAGGAACGACCATGCTGTCGACGGAGCGGGACTTCAAGCGAGGCGGTGAACACATGGCGATCCCCACGCAAGGCGAAATTGAAGGAAAGCTGTTGGTGTTCGAAGTGGTTGCCGTCGCTTGTTTGGAAGAACTTCTGAAACACGAGCACACGCATACGATTTCCAAAGTCCGAGGGCGGGTCTTGCGCGATCTTAAGGAAAGATGCCGGCCGCTCAAGTTACGTGCGGAGGACGAGAAGACTACGATCGACTATGCGTTGGGCGTGCTCGACGCGGCTGTGGCAGAAGCGTGCTCCCGGTAGTTTTTCAGCCAAACGATGCCGCTCATCAAGGAATGCCGGCCATCGATTATCAAGATCGGAAGGGCGCAATAGCCAGACGTCCCCTTAGCCATCGCGGGCTAGCCGAAAAACCTCGTGACCAGCACGCGGTTGTCAGAAGTGCTGCCTGAGGGGGACGCGGGTGGAATACTGACCCTATGATGTAGGCAGCGTCGCTCCGACGAAATCACGTCGGTATGACGGCATCAGACCGCGACTCGTCCGATGTTTCGACGACGCTGGCGTCCCGGATGAGCCCATACTTGACCTGCGTGACTTTGAGGTCACGATACCATTCCACCAATGCTCCCCAAGGGTCAGAGATCTTGTTGAGGCCGACAATGAAGGCCACGACAGTTCCAATCTCTGTTTTGCCAGTGATGACGTAGTAGCCGCCAAGCGCGAATATCCCGGCGAATCCGAGGTGAAGCATTAGGTTGATCAGGAAATTCAATGAATATTTGAGCTTGTAAATGCTCATGTTTGTCGAGAACAGCCTTTGAACGCGGGCCGCCTGATTGTGCGATGCTTTCGATGAGGAATCGCGCTCCACCATTTCTTCGCTGAGGTGTCGCATGACCGTTATCTTCGTCTTGACACGTTGATTGATGAGGCTCTGGAGAATGGGGACTAGGATAAGTTGGGGCATGAATACCGCTGCGACAGCCAGCGCCAGGAACGGCTGCAGATAGATCATGTAGCTGCCGACGGCCGCAAGAACACCCACCTGAAGGATAGGCTCGGAGATGCTGGTGCCGACAAATCCGCCGACCGGCTCGGCCTCGGCGAGCACGATGGATATTTCAACGCCTTCCGCCAGCGTCGTCTGTTCATCCACGCGCTGTTTTCGCGCGTCAAGAACCGCCATCCGCAGCCAGCGGATGGCCACTTCGCCAATCCAGCCACGATAGATGTTAAGAGCCAGCTTCACACTCCCTTCGGTCAGAACGAGTGCGAGGTAGGCCAATGCCAACACCAGGATGCTATTGACGCCAGAGCCTTCCGCTGCGCCGTTGATAATCCTTCTCTGAACCTCGAGCGGCAGGATACTGACGGTAAAGAGGAAGATCGAAAGCAGGAGCAGCACTGTTTGATGGACGCTGCCCATCGTGAAGATGAAGCCGGTGAGCGTGCGCGGCATGGCACATTCCGTCCGGGATCCAGTGTGCTTTTCCCTTGCGTCTGTGGCTGGCTGGACTTGCAATGTGCTCTCGGCTCTCATCCTGACATCCTCCAAGCGGCGAGGTCAAACTAGCCCTCACAGAGCATTTCATTGACCTATCGCAACTGCGATCGCCGTCGACGGCGAACTGACGGGTCGAGGGCAACAGCCCCGATCCGACCCAACCGTCTGTCGATGAAGATGGGGCCTTTCGCAATTGGAAAGAGCCCTCACGGACGGTTACCTATCCCACAGCCCGTTTCGAACTTTACCGGCTACAGCCCAAGCAGCGAGTGTTTGGGCAAGCGACTTGGGACTCAAGCTCGGATACCGAACCGTGGCGCCCGCCCGCATGACGTGAACCAGGACTCGGCAACAGCGAATACTTTAACCTGACGTCACTTACGGAACTCGGTCGGGTGCGACTATGCCGCCTTCGTTTTCCAGTATGGAGATACGTTTAGCTTCAGACTTTGTGAATTTCAGGCGCACACCGATGCCGCGGCCGTTGTCAGAAATGAAGACAGCGCCGGCGTTTTCCAAAGCTGATTGCAGTGCAAACACATCATCCTCACTTGGTTTCGCGAGTTTGCGCTCAAAATGCACGATGGTTTCGATGCTAACGCCGGCAGATATTGCGAGACGCTCGCGCGAGAAGTCGATAAGTGCCCGTGCTGCACGACATTGGGATCCAGTGATCATAATTTACTCTCCGTTGAAGAACGCGTTTTGCCCAAGTGGGCACCGTAAGGTGGCCTGACGAACGCTCGCTGCAACTCTCGCTCGGTCTGATTGCAAACGCGAACTCACCTTCATAATGCGCTATGACATACCGGTAACTGCCAAAACCGTCAGCTTGTGCTGCCGATCATCTTGTGCGGTCCAGTGCATCGCCTGGCCTGCTGCCAGACCAAGGAGGGCAGTCCCGATGGGAGTGAGGATGGATATCTTTCCGTCGGAAATATCAGCGTCTTTCGGGAAAACAAGGGTGACTCTCCGCGCATCGCCGGTGGCAGTCTCATACTCTACCGTCGATTCCATGCGCACGACATTCCAGGGCACCGAGACGTCGGCAACCACGCGTGCACGTTCGAGCTCACGTAAAAGACCATCGGAAATCACGGCAAGGCGGCCAGCGCCGCCGAACACAAGGTTGGTCAATCGCTGGTGATCTGTCTCGCCAATCACGATTGACGGCATTCGTGGGTTCCTGACGTGTTTCTTCATTTTTCGCTTACGCCTCTTTTTTGGTTCAACTAAGCGACGCCCAGATAGCGGCACGGTCGGGGATGGGGCGCTCGTTAGTCGCTCTTTGGTCACCGTATAGGATTGCCATTACCTCGTCGGAGGACCGTGCCAGTCGCAATCCCTTCCGTATTCGCGGTGCCCGAACTACCCGGCATAGTTCTGCGAGCGCAGGCAGGAAGGTGGCAGCGGCAACGCGAGGCCAGAGCAGAGTGAAAAGAAGGTCGACGGGGTCGCCGTCGGCGCTGCCGAAATCAATCGGAGTCGCTAATCGCGCGAACGACGCAACAGGACACGAGATCGATTGAAACACAGCATGCGGGACGGCGATACCGTGGCCAATACCTGTAGGCCCGGTACTATCACGCTTCCAGAGGCGCCGAAAGACGACCCGATCATCGAGCCCAGTTCTTTGCGCAATCTTGACAGCAATCTTCGACAGTGCCGAGCGCTTTCCTTTTGTCATAAGGTCAAGGAAAATGACTTCCTTCGACAGATTTCTGAAAATCATCATGGTCGCCTCTAAACCGAGCCGCGCAAGTGCAATCGAAGTGCATTGGCACTCCGTCTGTCGCGGCTTCACATTGAATTGAGGTGCTGGCGGGCCCGGACGTGAACTCGGTAGAGTTCGCGTCCGGGCTAGAGGCCTGCTTTGAGGCGTCCTGGGTCTCGCTGGTGCATGTAAATAATCATAGTAACTAAAAGATGGTGAGAGTTTTTGTGAAATCAAGCGAGTGTAAAAAATCTCGAAGCTCAGTGTAGTTCGCGATCGCGCGTTAAGGTTACTCTCGGTTAGCGACCGGCGGATAGGAATATCTTTCCCATATGCAATAGTAGTTGAGGACAGAACCCATTCAAATGCACAAATACTGCATTGAAATGCCAGTTTATTTCGTTGGACTAATGTTACCCCTGGGGCTTGAATGGCTATACCCGACAGGTCGTGCAGGCAGCCGAGCTACGGGAATGTAGGCGGCCGCCAGTTTGAACGAAAAAGGATGTCTCTCGATGAAAAAGCTTCTCCTCGTACCTGTTCTGACACTGGCCAGTTCGCTTTGTGCTATGGCGGCGGATCACGTCGCTAGTTCGCCACCGGCCGCCCCTTATCAGCAGGTTAGCAAGCTGGTGAAATTACCTGACTTCCTGCCGGGAATGGGCCAGCTCTTCGTCGATCCAACGACATTGCCGGCCGGTCCGTTCCTCGCATACGATCACGACGGAAAGCTTGTCAGCACGATCTATATGTTGCCGACCAAGGATCTTAATCCGGATAAGTCATTCGACAACCTTGCAGCGCCCGGCGGAAACGTCGACCATGTCGATGTCTACTACAATGCCGGCCATCCAGGTGTGGAAGAGCCGCATGTTCATGTGGTGCTGTGGCATGTCGCAGCGGCCGGCGAAGAAAGTGTCGCCAAATGACGGTCGTGCGGCGTGACGTGCTGTGCTGGGGCGGTGGGCTACTCGCCGCCCTTTCCCTATCCAGGCGAGATGTATGGGCTGAAGAGGTGGTGGAGATTAGGATGCAGGGGCGTGCCGATGGCTCGCATGTTTGGTTCGATCCTATCGGTGTTCTCATCAAACCCGGTCAGATGGTCCGTTGGATCAACCTCAACCCCGGCAATTCGCATACGACGACCGCCTATCACCCAGCAAACTTCGGGAGACCGCTCCGCGTTCCTGAAACGGCAAAATCCTGGCATTCAGGCTACCTTCTGCCTGACGAGAGCTTTTCCGTGACCTTCACTGAGCAAGGGGTTTACGACTATTATTGCGTTCCCCACGAGCACGCTGGAATGGTCGGTCGCATTATCGTCGGCAAACCAGATGCACATGGCGGCTGGATGGAGCAGGTTGCTGCAAGCCGTGGCCTCCCGGACGAGGCCATCAAAGCGTTCCCAACGGTCGAAGAGATAATGGCGAAGCGACTAGTCCGCCAGGCTTAGAGAGTGGCGTCGACGGGTTCGGCAGTTGTCTACCGACAAGGGAGAATAAAACAAGGCGGTGCTTACCGGGACCAGAGTTTCCTGATGGCAGTGTCGGTGAACAGGGGGATGACCATGACAAATATGGCGTTTCCGAAGGAGATTTTTCTGCATTGGAAGGCGGAGCATCGCGGTCGCGATGAGGCGGCCCAACAGCGCGAGCGCGCGATGAATCGGCTTGCGTCCTTGGGCGAGATGACCAGCGGTATTACTCACGATTTCAGAAATCTTCTAGCGATCATCGAATCCGGCCTGAGGCTCGCCGAGCAAAAAGCCCACCAACCGGAGAGCGTGCGCGCCTATATCGCCGCCGCCCGGGAAGGGGTCGACCGAGGTGTCGAGTTGACATCCAAGTTGCTCGCGTTTGCGAACTTTAATGAACTCGAAGTTAAGGCTTGGGATCTGAATGAACTTGTCAAGTCATTCGAGGCTTTCCTCAAATATGGCGCTGGGGCACGCACCCGCGTTAGGTTCGAACTCGGTTCCGGCATCCCAAGATGTCTAATCGATCCGTCGTTGTTCGACGCCGCCGTGCTTAATCTTGTCCTTAACGCACGGGACTCCATGCCAAACGGGGGCGAGATTTGGATCAAAACACATCGATTTGTCGAGACGGCTTCTCCGCCCGGCCAAGAGCCGCCACGAACCTATGCGCGCCTTCGCGTCATGGACCGCGGCTGTGGCATGCCGTCGGAAATTTTGCAAAAAATGCTGGACCCGTTCTTCACAACGAAGGGCGAGAACGGAACCGGAATGGGACTAGGGCAGGTGCATACAACGATGCAGATGGTTGGGGGCCATCTACGCATTGCCAGTGAGCGAGGAACCGGAACCACGGTCGATCTTCTGTTTCCATCGATCGAAGCGACCGATTAGGCCACCATGTTGGCCTGGGAGATGGCGCGTAACCCCGCTAGGGCAGGGCCCACGACGCTCTCGTCAGCAGTTGCAGACCTCACTGTGTAAACCGGGTAGGAGAATTGCGGCATTTCAGGAACGAGGTGAAGCTGCCCCGCCGCTACGTACGGCTCCACCGCGCCCATCCTGAAGTACCCGGAGCCACCGTTCGCAAGAACATAGCTGAGTGCCAGAGGGCCGAGATCAAATGAGAGGTCCGGTGTGACATCTGGGAAATTCATGTCGTGGTGCAGCACGAAATCCGGCCCCCAATCCATATAGACGTAATTCGTATCCTCAACGCGCTCCGCTCCGGGTTCGGTTGTCACAAGGACGAGCTTTTCTTCCATTAGCAAATCGATTTTGAGGCCGGGACGATGTTGTGGCGCATACATGATCGCCACATCGACTATCCCGGAAGCGACCTGATTGATCAGGTCCTGAGGCACGTCGACATGTACGCGAAGCGCAATATCAGGAAGGGACTGACGAATCCAGCTGACCCAGTTCAGCAGGAGTGGTTGCGCAAGCGTGACCTCGCTCCCGACCGTCGCGACCGCTCGGCGGCCCGCCGGCACCGCGACCTGTTGACGAGTGCGCTGCCATAACTGGACGAACGTTGGCGCGTGGCGCAGGAACTGCTCGCCAGCCGGCGTGAGAGACGCTCCGCTTTTATTTCGAATGAAGAGCGGTCGGCCAAGCAATTGCTCGAGGTTACGAATCCGCGCGCTGACGGTCGTCTGAGCAACGTTCAAGCGTTCGGCGGCGCGAATAAAACTTCCCGTTGAAACTATCTCTAAGAACGTACGAGCGAGTTCAATGTCCATCGAGGAATAGCATAAAAATTGCGCTCAAATGTCAATCAAATTCGTTTGCCAAATAGTAGTTGCACGGTAAACTTTGGTGAATGTTCAGATGCTCGCGCTGCGCAGTCAGTTGTCTTGCTCTGACTCGTCTTCACGCCCGCCGCATTTTTCCTAGCCGCGCGATCGGACACGCGTGTCGATGAGAGAACAGAGCCAGGCGACGTTGGTGTTCGCGACTTCGTCACGATGCTTTGCGCGCCCTTCGCCTCTCGCCGCGGCGGAGTTTCGGACGAGCCGGTTTGGACAGTTGCGACAACCGATAAATGGGCGGCACCGACACTACGTCAGTCGTCGGAGATCCTCGCACTGTCAACAGGAGGTTTTAGCGATGCGCCGGCAAGATCCCCCTTTAAACAGCGGCATTGGTGTGTGTGTCGGCGTGAGCCGTCTTTCTCATGGGTCGTTTCATCCTCAGAGATTTGCCGCTCACCGGCGCCGGTCCTCTGCTGCTTTATATTCAATGACATATGGCGTGCCCAGGGCTGCAACAATTTAGCCGTCTCGAACCAACCAATCAAAAGAAACGCGTCGCCATCCTTTGAGGCGATTTTCGCAGGAGAGAAACAATGAAGTTCTTTGTGGATACAGCTGACATTGCCGAAATCCGGGAGCTTGCAGCTGCAGGAGTTATCGACGGAGTGACCACAAACCCCTCGCTGATCGCAAGGACTGGCCGACCGATCCGTGACGTGATCAAGGAGATTTGCGATGCGGTCGAGGGTCCCGTCTCGGCAGAGGTCACCGCGATCGAATTCGACGGCATGCTCGCCGAGGGAGAGCGATTGGCCAGCATTGCGGCAAATGTGGCCGTCAAGGTGCCATCCACTTGGGATGGATTCCGGGCCTGCCGAGCACTCAGTGAGCGGGGGCTGAAGGTTAATGTCACCCTCTGCTTTTCCGCCAACCAGGCGTTGCTCGCGGCCAAGGCTGGTGCAGCCTATATCTCACCATTCCTCGGTAGGCTGGACGATCTCGGCTTGGATGGCATGGAAGTCGTCCGAGAAATCCGGACGATCTACAACAATGATCCATCCTTCAACACGGAAATCCTCGCGTCCTCCATTCGCACCACTCTGCATGTCAATCAGGCCGCGATGGCAGGTGCCGATATTGCGACCATACCACCGGGGGTGCTCCGTAATCTTTCTAAACACCCGCTCACCGAGAAGGGACTGGCCTCTTTCCTCGCTGACTGGGGCAAGACGAAACAAGGGATTCTTTAGGAGTTGCTGACACCGCTTGAACGGAACAGTCGAGCAGTAAAATTGCACACAACAAGCGATTAAATTCGTTTGCTTAATCATCTCAAGTGCAACAGACTGCTAACTGATCACATGCTGGCGACCCGATAGAGCTCGCCCTTCGCTCCCAGAGGCCGACACCATTTCGATAGTCAAGGAGTGAATGGCGCGCCCGACGCACGCCAAACCTTGCCTGATCTGGCGCGAGGCTCGGACCTGCCCATCTTCCCGACGGCAGCAAACTGATCGGCCGGCGCACGAAAGAAAAGGAGCTGAACTATGTCAATGATGTCCTCGAACGATCTCGCATCTCGGATGCACCCAATTGAGCCCGCTTGGCACTACTCGAGGTTAATCAAGTTCACCGACGAGATTATCAACAATGAGCCCGAGAAGGCATCTACCTCAGTTGATATCTTCTCGCACGATGGCAACGAGTGGTACTGTCAGGTTTGCCGCGGCGGACAAAAGACCCAGCCAATGGGTCCTTACACCAAACGACAGGCAGAGCGGATTCAAGACGCTCGTCGGACACGGATCGCCGTAAAGGGCACCGCCTGGCTCGTCTTTGAGAAAACCGAAGAGGAAGATATTCACGAAACGCGGGATGGAGCTCTGCAGTAAAGATGGAGCCGATGCTACATCCCGCAATTTGCTTGAACGCAAGAAGCTAGAGAGATGGCTCATGAACGTGAGGGAGCCACTGAATTTCCGCGTGGTCCGAAGTCAACATGCTGCTGTTCCAAGAGCAGACGCGATTTGGCTGCCAGAGACGCGGTTTCCATCCTGTCTCTCAACGAGTTCGCCGCTTGAATTGATCCAGTTAATTTTGCCGGAGCTCATGCGCTCCGAGGAGTAATGCCATGACCACGTCGCTTCAGTGCTGCCTAACGACCCATGACCATGCGATCCTCAGAGAAATTCTTGATCAGGATCCTCGCGACACGGCCTACAGTCGGTTGCTCAAAACGAAGCTGTTACAGGCTAAGATTTACTCTCCCCGGAATGTTCCTGGTGATGTCGTGACGATAAACAGTCGTGTGACCTTCTGCGTAGATGCAGGTGCTCCAAGAACGGCCAATGTGGTCCGGAACGAGAGCCTTGACTTTCCTGTCTACACGGTCTCGGTAAGATCGTTCATGGGATTGGGGCTTCTCGGCATGAGAACGGGTGCGACCCTTGCAGTGGAAACGGAAGCGGGCGGCTCGCAAAAGTTAAATGTGCTAAGGCTCGATAGCCAAGCTCCTGCGCCCCATCTGCGGGACGATCGGAGGTACGCAACTTCCGTTTCCTGGACTTGGGCGGAAGCTGCGCATCCGTTCCCCTAGCAGGTTGTTGAAAAAGGTCATGGCGTGAAGCTGCTTCCGAAGAATAGCATCAACCTGCGCCATCAGGGTCGCGTCGAGCGACTTGAGTTCCCTGGCGATCTTGTCGTCGATCGGACCATATGAAGCGAGCTTGTGGCCCATCACGAATGACCGCTCAAGTGCAATGGCGGTTTTCGTCGTTTCGTGCAGGTCGGATCCTGCACCTCCAGATACGCCGTCCCAGCAACCAAGAATAGCTGTTCGGCGGCCATGCCCGCCATCGTCATCGTGATGATGTCGAGGTAGTCTCCTTCGTCCTGCACGAAGCCAATAATAGCGTAGCTCATGCATATTCTCCTGGGGGTTGCCGCCCATGAGGCGCTTCGTGGGATCGAACCGAGCTGATGAGCACAGTGCGTCAGAGTTGTGCGAGGCCGCCGTCGACGGCGACTTCGCTGGCGGTCATGAAGCTGCTGTCAGACGACGCGAGAAAGGCCGCTGCCGCCCCGATTTCCGCCGGATCGGCCATACGCTGGAGAGGAGTCATCGAGGCGAAGACCTTCTGACCTTCCTCGCCCAGCGCATCCTTTGCAAGTTCGGTTGCCGTTGCGCCAGGCGACAGCACGTTGACCCGGATCCCGGTGCCCTTCAAATCCTCGGCCCACGTCCGCGCGAGGTTGCGTACGGCAGCCTTGCTGGCGCTGTAAGCGGTCATTCCGGGAGCGCCGGTAGTTCCGGCGCTCGATCCGGTCAAGATGATCGACCCGCCCTGGCGCATCAGCGGAAGCGCCTGTTGGACCGTGAAGATCGTACCCTTCCATTGGTATCGAACGTTTCGACGATGTGCTCGGCAGTAATCTTGCCGAGCACAAGCTGGCTTCCCGCTCCGGCATTTGCGAAGACAATGTCGAGGGTTCCGCGCTCGGCCTTCACCGCCGCATAAAGCCGATTTAGGTCGGCCAGATCGGAGACCGAGCCCTTCACGCCACGGGCATTGGGACCGAGGTCGGCTACCGCGGCGTCGAGCGCTTCCTGACGGCGGCCGTAGATGAAGACGAAAGCGCCTTCCTCGACGAAGCGCTTTGCGGCGGCAAGGCCGATGCCAGTCGCCCCACCTGTAATGACGGCTGTCTTTCCATTCAGTCTGCTCATTTCATGCATCCTTTTGGGGTTGGGCGGATGCCGACGAGATGTTGCTTTCCAGCATTCCGGCGACATCCACATTCAGGCTGCTCCTGCACATCTGGAACGGCCGATGACCTCAAGATAGACTTGCTTGGTCCACGCGTTCAGTCTGGAAACACGCACAACGGTGGTGCGAAAACGATCCGGCCCGTTTAGTGTGAGCCGCGCTATCGTTGTCAGAGTCACCTAATCAACTTTTGGAAGGCGCACCCTCGCGGTGCTGGTTCGCACCATGATCGACTGGGACGATGTTCGCTATTTTCTCGCCGTCGCGCGTGCGGGCTCGGTGCGGGCCGCCGCCGAGCGCCTCGGGGTGAACCACGCGACTGTTCTTAGGCGCATCGCCCACCTGGAAGAGCGCCTCGGCACGCAGATGTT
The DNA here is from genome assembly GCF_056394785.1 of Rhizobium sp. 10N414. Classification (NCBI taxonomy): domain Bacteria; kingdom Pseudomonadati; phylum Pseudomonadota; class Alphaproteobacteria; order Hyphomicrobiales; family Rhizobiaceae; genus Rhizobium; species Rhizobium sp. 10N414. The sequence continues at coordinate 12,780 of NZ_JBFTIN010000066.1, forward strand.
CGAGAAGCTGCCTTCCGGCTACCGGGTGACGGTTGCCGGGGAGGAAGTGCGGGAACTCGCCGAGCAAATGGAGGCGTCTTCACGCCAGCTTGAGACGCGTGTCTTAGGACGCGATCAGAGCGTGCGCGGGCTTCTGCGGGTGACACTGCCCTCGCCGCTGGCGGGGTACCTGCTCATGTCCGACTTTGCCGAGTTCGCCCGTCTTCATCCCGATATCGAGATGGACGTTTCGTCGTCGGGCGAGCTGGCGAACCTGACCAACCGAGAGGCCGACGTCGCGATCCGCGTTGTCTACGACCGCAAAACCCTGCCCCTCAATCTTCATGGACTGAAGGGAGCGGAAGTGTTCGGAGGCTTCTACATATCCGCCGACCGACTGGCCGCATGGCGAACGGGCGGGCCGGAACCCAGGTGGATCGCTATAAGCGGCCACGGCGTGCCTGCCTGGACCAGCGACGGGGAGGCTCGCGCATCGGGCGTTCCGTTCAGAACCACGGACTTCGAGGCGCAGGTCGCGGCGGTGCGGCAAGGGATCGGCATCACGACGTTGCCGTGTTTCGTAGGAGATGCCGATCCCCTTCTGGTAAGGGTGCCGGACACTGATCTGCACCTGTATGGGACGGCCTGGTTTCTCACCCAGGGGGAGGCACGCAAGACCAAGCGAGTGCGGCTTTTCACGGAGTTCATATCCGGAAGGCTCGCCGGGTACGCTCCACGTCTCGCAGGGCTGCCGATATCGCACGGAAGTACCTGCTGATTGCGGCCAACGCGCATGTCGGTCATGAACGTGCGGAGGCGCGCGCCAGCTCTTGCGTGTCGACATATTCCCGGATGTTGGTCAGTTTGCCGTTCCGAACGGTAATTGCAAAGACGAAGTGGTCCACAAACGCCCTATTTGTGGCTTTGACTGCCCCTGTAGCGGAGCCAATGACCAAGACCCGGTGTCCCTGCGCTACGAACTCCGGGGGTTCAGGAAACGAAGTCTCCATCTCCGCAGAGGCCGTCTGAAACAGGTGTTGCAATCCCCGATGCCCGCGGTGCGTTCCTGCCAGCGGCCAGTCCCTGCCAGGGATGACCCACTCGATATCTTCGGCAGACAGCGCCAGCAGCCCTTGCTGATCGCCACTGCCCATTGCGGCAAAGAAGTCCTTCACGATCTGGATGTTGTCTTGAATGGTCATAAGGTTCCTCCGTTTCTGATGTTTGGGTCCATGGGGGCATGGTGTTCACCCAAAGCACACGCTGACGCGGCGCCGACAAAGGAAGCCGCGCTCTGGCAGTCGTCCGCGCCGAAAGGTTCCAAACTGACGGCGGGGACGTGTCGGCGGTTCAGCCGATGTCGACGTTCATGGCGAAGTCCCAGGTGCCGGCACCGTTCTTGGCCAGGCCGATCATCATCAGGCCGAGTGCTTCGAGCGTCTGCGCCGTCTGCAGGCCGCCGACATCGAATGGACGTAGGCCGAGACTCTCGAGAAAAGTCGACACACGGGACTTGATTTGCGGATCATCGGCAGCAAGGAAAGCATCGAGGCGTGTGCCCTTCGAAAGGACGTGACCGAAGATCGTGTTGAACGCCTTCACGAGATGTGCATCGGCGGGCAGGCCTTTAGCAATCTCTTCCGCGCCCGAACTGCCATGTGGCGTGACGAGGCCCGAGAGATCGGAGTTCACGGGGTTGGCGACGTCGATGATCACCTTGCCGGAGAGCGTCTCTCCCAAATCGGCCACCACCGCCGCCACACCACTATATGGCACGGCGAGTATGACGATGTCGCCCGAGGGCGCGGCTCCGTATTCCCCGGTGGTCGCTCCGGCTGCAAGCCGATCGGCGAGCGCCTTTGCTTTGGCCGGGTCACGGCTGATGACCTCCACGATATATCCTGCCTTGGCGATACGCTCGCCGATCGCGGCGGCCATGGTTCCCGAGCCGATGATGCTAATAGTGCTCATGTGTCGTCTCCTAAGAGCTGTGCGTCTTTCGATGAGTTCCAAAGGGGCTAGGCTGCCGGGAAGTAGTGGCCGTTGTCCAAGTCTTCGAGCAGGCCGGGCTGAGAGGGTTCCCATCCCAAAGCCCGTCGCGTGATGGTGTTCGACGCCGGAACATCCAGCGTCACGAGGTTCGCGAGGAACCCGAAGTATCCTGGCAACATCAACACATCCGCGGGAATGCTAACCGCGGGAAGGCCCAGACGGCTGCCGATGGCCTCGGCGATCTCGCGGAAGCGGATCCCCTCGCTCTCGGTTCCATGCCAGCATTTCCCAGCTTCACCCTTCTCCAGGGCCAGACGGAACAGGCAGGCAAGGTCCCGGGCGTGCACGGCGGGCCAGCGATTGTTGCCGTCCCCGGGATAGCCCATGACACCCTTTTCCTTGGCAAGCCCGATCAGCAGCGGGATAAAGTTCGCCTTGTCGGTCGTGCTGTGCATGACAGGTGGAATCCGCACGACCGAAGACCGTACCCCCCGCGCCGCCAAGCCGATCACAGTGGTTTCCACGATGTTGCGGGCCCGTAGGGTTCCACTGTAAGCATCGCCTCCTGGAAGAGCCGGGTCTTCCTCGCTAGCCGGTCGACCTAGTCCTTCCCAGCCGGGTGAACCGATGCTTCCCGAAACGACCAGCGGCTTTCCTGTCCCTTCTAGCGCCTCACCGTACGCGACCATGATCGAGACTTCTGCGGCGGCTACGGCGTCGAGCCCGCCGGACGGCAGCAGGTCTTGTCTATGCGCTACGTGGATAATGCCGTCAGCCGCCACGGCAGCCACCTTGAGGCCGTCGAGGTCGGAGATATCACCGCGACGGACTTTCGCACCGAGTGCGGATATCGATGAAGCGGCTGTGTCTGATCGGGCCAGCCCGGTGACTTCGTGTCCAGCGGCAATGAGGTCGGAGATGATATACGGACCGGAATGGCCGGTCCCACCTGTGACGAAAACGTGCATGGTACTGTTCCTTGTGAGTGATGTGGTCTGGGAGGTGATGTTGTCGGCGCCCTCAACCAGGAAGGTGGACGCCGATCGCGAAGTTGCCGTGCCTGACGGAATGAGTCATGAGGCCCAGCCACAACATGCAGGCATGTTCCAGCGTGCGGGCCATGCTAAGCGGCCCCGCATCCATCGGGCGCAATCCGAGGCTTTCGATGAATGAAGAGACGCCTGCCTTCGCTTGCGAGTCGTCCCCGGCGATGAACACGTCCAGCGGGGGGGCGTGGACTGGACCAGCCGCCAAGACGTTGGCGTTCTGGGTGTTGAAGGCCTTGACAACGACTGCGCTGGCGGGGGCAACACGGGCGATTTCATTCGCTCCAAACGTGTCCGGAGATGTGAGAAAGCCTGAAAGGTCAGGTTTGATGGGGTTGGTGATATCGACAAGAATCTTCCCCGCCAGCTTTTCGCCGTACTGCCTCACAACATCGAGAACGGCTGAGTAAGGAATCGCTAGAATGACGATGTCCCCGGACGGAGCCTCGCCAAACCCTCCGGCCGTCGCACCAACCCCGAATTCAAGAGCCAGCGCCCGCGCCTTGGTTGCATCTCGACTGGTCACTTCGACCGAATGCCCGGCCTTGGCGGCCAAGCGCCCGATGGATGCGGCCATCCCGCCGGACCCGATTATACTGATTGTACCCATGCTGCTCCTCCTTGCTTCTTTCGAAGATTTCTTCGCGTTCTGGGTGGCCCCGGTTGCCAATAGCGCGGGGGCATAGTATCTAGTGGATCAGCGATCCATTTATTTGGATCAGTGATCCACATATACGGTTCACTGATCCACTTAACAAGGTAAAACTATGCGAGCAGACGCGAAAAAAAATTATGACCGCATTCTCGAGGTCGCGCGCGAGGTGATGATCGAGCATGGTTCCGACGCGTCGATGCGCGATATCGCCCGTCGTGCCGACGTTGGATTAGCCACTCTGCTTCGTCATTTCCCGACACGGGAAACCTTGTTCGAGGCCTTGCTGAGTACGAACCTGGACTCTCTGGCCCAGAAGGCGGTCGAGCTGGAATCGTCGCATTCCTCTGACGTAGCGCTGAGGTCATGGATTCGGGAATGGTTGGAGTTCGCCCAGAGCTACAGGGGTGTCGTGACCATGATGGCAGTGGCCCACACGAACCCCGCCTCAGCGCTTTACGCATCGTGCGCGGCCGTACATGCTACGAGTGCACGCCTACTGTCGAATGCCCAATCCGACGGCACGGCCCGAACCGACATGAACGGGGACGACCTCTTTGCCCTGATGACCGCCCTCGGCTGGGCGGTTGACCAGCCCTCATTCGCACCGCGAGCGGATCATCTCGTTCACCTCATCACGAGCACTGTCCTTGTGGCTCGCGCCGGTTGAACCGAGGTCCCGGAGCAATCGGGTGAATCGTGACCTCTTGGGCGGCATGCAAATACAATAGAGCCGCGTTATCGGAGACAGGCCGTGCGCCCCTTTACAATTGAGATACCTGAAGAGCAAATCGACGACCTCAAGCGGCGGCTTCGATATTCCAGGCTGCCGGGAGGAATTTTTCAGGTCGATTCTCAGGACGGTATAAGCCTGCCGTTCATGCGCAGGCTGATGGATTATTGGCGTGAGGGATTTGATTGGCGTGCGCAGGAAGCGCGTCTTAATCAGTTGCCCCATTTCATGGCAGACATTCAGGGCTATTCCATTCACTTCCTTCACATAGTGGGGGTTGGCCCAGCCCCCCTTTCACTTGTTCTGACACATGGCTGGCCCGGTTCGTTCCTCGAGTTCGAGACGCTCATCCAACACCTGACAGACCCGGCAAGCCATGGTGGCGATCCTCGCGATGCATTTGACGTTGTGGTTCCTTCGCTGCCAGGGTTCGGATTTTTTTCAGCCCCGGCGGGCCCCGGAACCAACAGTCGCCGTATCGCTGAACTTTGGCACAATCTCATGCGAATACTTCGCTACGAACGATACTTTGCCCAAGGCGGCGACATTGGTGCGGGCGTCTCGACATGGCTTGGCGTGCTTTATCCGCGAAATGTCGTCGGTGTTCACCTGAACTACGTATCGGCCGGGTTCCGTCCGCCGCTCGGCCCTGGCACACCAGCCGTGAGCGCAGAGGAGACTGAATTTCACGAGCGGGCCGCTGCTTTTGCCGCTGAAGAGGGCGGATACTCGCTTCGTCAGGCAACAAAGCCGCAAACGCTGTCCTACGCACTTGCGGATAGCCCGATCGGATTGGCCGCCTGGATTTTGGAGAAATTCGAAAGCTGGACGGATAATGACGGAAGGCTCGACGACCTGATTTCGCTTGATCGGTTGCTGACGAACATCTGCCTCTACTGGTTCGGCAACAGCATCGACGCTTCATTGCGCCTCTACAAGGAGAATCGGAAATCACCTCTCGTTTTGGAAGGTCTGGTCCCGTGCGACGTACCCTTCGCAGTCGCGCATTTTCCAAAGGAGCTGCCCATTCCTCCCCGATCTTGGATCGAACGAGCCCTCAAGGTGGAACGATGGACGGAAATGCCCCGAGGCGGGCATTTTGCCGCCCTGGAGCAACCGCAGGCACTTGCCGAAGATATAAGAGCCGCGTTCCGACCTTTGCGCGATGCCATTATACAAGGCATTGAGCGTGGGTTGCCGAGCATGCGGTCTTAGTCCGCCGCCTGCGCGGATCCAGGTATCGTTGCAGAACGTGACGACTGCTTCAATCCAGCGGACATTCCCGATCTGATGATGTCCGCACCGTGCCACAGCGCCTTCACCCGGTCGACGAACCATTTGCCAGCCGGTCCGGGAGGCTGCGCGGGCTGGTGAAACGCCGACATCGTCAGCATGTAGCCTGAGGGTGGCATGTCGTCGACATCGAGGACGGAAAGGGCGCCTTCGGAAAGATCTCTTTCGATCATGTGCAGCGGCATGCCGCCCCATCCGACGCCGTCCTTGAGGAAGGCGTGCTTGGTGGACAGGTCCGCCAGCCGCCAGGTCGCAGGCGATGCGACCGCGAAGTCTCGTCCGGATGTGAGGTCGGACCGATCCGTCAGGACGAGCTGGATATGCTTCGTCAGTTCCTGGCGGGGAATGCGGCCCTGAAACAGCGCAAGGGGATGCCGTGGCGAGGCCACCGCGATCAGAGGCAGTTCACCCAGACGCTCACTTGCGAGGGACGGAAACGGCTGAGGCAGCGGCGGCAGGATGCCGAGGCTGCAGCGGCCGTCCAGAACGGGCTGATACGCCGCGCCCAGACCTTCGACGAACAGCCGCAGTGGCGTCAGTGGAAACCGGTTCGCGAACTCCTTCGCGACGGCGCTGATGACCGAGGTCGGAAAGAAGACGTCGATGACCACTGACAGCTCCGTTTCGACGCCCGAGGTCATCGACCGTGCCCTGGCCTTCAGCGTGTCCACCCCGGCGACGATGTTTCGAGCGTCGGCGAGCAGCAGCACGCCCTGCGGTGTCAGGGCCGGGTATCGGCCCGATCGATCGAAGAGTGCGACGCCGATCTGATCCTCCAACGCCCCGACCCATCCGCTGACAGCAGACTGCGCGCGGTTGAGCTTTCTGGCCGCGGCAGAGAAGCTGCCCTCATCCACTGCGGCGATAAATGTCCGCAACTGGTCCAGCGAAACACCTTCGATCATTACCAACGTCCCATCTCAAAAACAGATACGTTCCATCACAATATATCACCTTATCAGATGAACGGCCAAGACCTAAGTTGTGAGCACCGTCCGATGTCGAGGTTTCTCCCGGCATCTCCGCAAAAACGCAGTCGTCCAGGAGCAATCATGACTTACGCGATTATTGGAAGTGGCAGTGTCGGCAGAGCTCTCGCGAGCCAATTCGACCGTAGCGGCGTTACCGTAGGCGTGGCAAACTCTCGCGGACGGGACGCGGCGGCCGCAGCACTCGCTGGATTGGGTAATGCAGTTCGTCCGGTTGGCCTCAAGGAAGCACTAGCCGCCGACGTCGTCATTCTCGCCGTCCCCTTCCGGGCGCACCTCGACGTCGCCAAGGCCGCGGCTGACTGGGAAGGCAAGATCGTCATCGATGTCACCAATGCATACGGCGTGCCGCTTTCCGACCTCGACAACGAACCTTCGTCTGCCGTGGTGGCGAAGTCGATGCCCGGCGCCCATCTCGTCAAGGCGTTCAATCACCTGCCCGCCCACCTTCTCGGACAGGATCCGCGGACGGCCGCTGGCCGCCGGGTCATCTTTCTGTCGGGCGACGACGACCAGGCGGTGTCGGCGGTTTCCGACATCGTCCGCACGCTAGGCTTCGCACCCATCAACCTCGGGAGGATTGCGGAGGGCGGACGCCTCGTGCAGGCGCAGGACAGGAGCTGGGCACCGCTGATCTTCCAGGATCTCTTTGAGGCGGAGGGCTGAGTCGGTGTACGATCATGTCATCTGGCCGGAACGCTATGATCCGAAGATCTCGGCAATCTACGCGCTCAACGACATCGACGTGAAGGCGCCCGCCGAGGTGGTGTGGAAGCTGCTGATTGATGCAACGAACTGGTATCGTTACTTCCCCGCCGAAGACCAGGTCGAAATCCTGTCGGGAGAAAAGGGGCTTGCGATGGGTACCCGATACAGCCGCGTGACCGTCGACTACCCTATGAGCCTGGTCGTGACGGAGTTCGTAGAAAACCGGAGGCTCGCCTGGTCGACTACGGTCGATGGCGACACGACAGGGTCCACCGCCTACCACGGCTGGGTCATCACGCCCACGCAGGACGGATGCCATGTCCTGACCGAGGAGACCCAGCAGGGCGAGTGGTTCCTAGACATGCTCGGACGTCGCCACCCCGGCGGCCTCTACCGGTACCACCAGGATTGGGTCGAACGTCTTGCAGGCGCCGCGGAAGCGGCCATCGCCTGATATCAACGCAGGAGACATACGGGATATTCCGTCGAGACCACGCCCGGATCAATCTGAAAGGAAAAACGACATCATGAAGATAGAACTGAAAGGCCGCAGGGCCATCGTCACCGGCTCCACCGCCGGCATAGGATTCGCGATTGCGGAAGGACTTGCGCGTGCGGGCGCGTCGGTCGTGATCAACGGGCGTGGAGAAGAGCGCGTCGCCGCAGCGTTGAAGGAGCTCCGGCTCCGTCTCCCGGAAGCAGAATTCACAGGGGTCGCGGCCGACCTGTCGACGTCGGAAGGATCGTCCATTCTGGCGGACCGGATCCCAGACGCCGACATCCTCGTGAACAATGTCGGCACGGCTCACCTCAACGGCTTCTTCGACCAGTCGGATGCCGAATGGGTTGACCTGTTCCAGCTCAACGTCATGAGCGGCGTTCGTGCCGCCCGGCACTACATGCCAGGGATGGTCGCACGCGGATGGGGCCGCGTCGTGTTCATCAGCAGCGAATCCGCCGTCAACATCCCGAAGGAGATGATCGACTATGGGATGACGAAGACGGCGCAGCTCTCCGTGTCGCGTGGCCTTGCCGAACTGGTCGGCGGGAGCGGGGTTACCGTCAACTCGGTCCTGCCTGGTCCGACACGCTCCGAGATCCTGGGCAACTGGATGGCCGCGACGGCGAGCGAGCAAGGGATCACGCAGGACGAGGCCGAGCAGAACTTCCTGAAGACGATGCGGCCCACGACTCTCATCAACAGGTTCACCACGACCGACGAAGTCGCGAACATGGTGGTCTACGTCTGTTCGGAGCAGGCTTCCGGAACAAGCGGGGCAGCGCTGCGCGTCGATGGCGGCGTAGTTCGGTCGATCGTCTGATCCAACCTGCGACCCCTCCTATCGGCCGTTACCATAGTGCCAATAGGAGGGTCGAATGCTCAAAACCTGAGGACATGGAATGTTCGAAGTCATCAACTGGCCGGCGGATATGGCCCCCAGCCGCTCTCCAATCCACTTCACCAACGAGCTCGAGGTGGCGGTGTCGCCCGCCACAATCTGGTCTCTCCTGACCGATCCGCTGTCCTGGCCAGCCTACTATCCCGGCGTCTCCCGCGTCGAACTCCTCGACAGACACTCGACCCTGCAGCTTGGAAGCCGCTTCGAGACTAATCTTGCGGGCCAGGACGTCGCGGCATCGGTCGTCGAGTTCGAACCGATGACGCGCATCGCGTGGGCTGGCGGTCCAAAGGCATCGCCGTCCTCCAGAGCCCATCACGCGTGGATCATCACGCCGACCGAGCGCGGATGCCATCTCTGGACCGAAGAAACCATGCAGGGGCCGCTGTGGATCGAACTTGCCAGGGAGGCACCGGACATCTTTTGGCGAACGCACGAGAAGCTGCTTCGGGACCTCGCGGACGTCGCGGTCAAGCGCGAAGCTTCGGTGCAGAGCTAGAGCGACGCCACGAGTCCATCCTGAGGAAGCTGGGCGCACTGATGGTAGACGGCCCTGCTGACATGAGCCGTGTCGATGCTGATGACGAACTCCTTGCGTCGGTCACTGGGAAGTGCATTTCAAGCCGGCGCCGTTCGTCCGTTTGATTAGGCCTTGCACGCCGTTCTTCCTGGGCAATCTGGTCGTCGAGCCGCTCGCCGATCCTGATGGTCCGCTTACGCACGGTGGCATGCGTTTCTGTCGGCTCCACGGGCAGGAATTCGGCCAGCACCGTCGCTGCCTGCCGGTACGACATCATTCTTCCCAGCCGTGCCGTCAGTTCCATCAACTCGGGCGTCGCCCGATCGGGGCAGATTTCTTTCAGCGGCGCGAAGGCGCCGGCCATGCCCGGGTGATAATCCCGGGACTGCTCCCAGCGGGGATTGCGCACCTCGCGCGTCGTGTAGTCCTTGACCGGTCGGAACGTGTGGCGATCGTGGCAAACCCGATAGGCTGGCCGCCGATCCGCGGCTTCATTGGTGAGCACGCGAGGATCCTGCAGGCCTGGATCTTGTAGCTGTCGGCAACAAGCCTTGAACTTGAAAGATTAGGGGCTCAAGACTTTAGGATGTCATCTGGCGAGGCGGACACCCGATCCTCCGTTTGGAGCGGGTCCTTCATCGAAGAATATTATTCCTCGCGATTCGTATACTCGTCTTATTGCCTCGATTGTAACAGGTTGCGGCCCACGGGGGCCGGGATCATCCTGTTCAACTCGGCTCACCGTGTTGGCGGTTACTTTTGCAAGTTCGGCGACTTCGCGTACACCAAGCTTCAGAATTGCGCGAGCAGCGCGCGCTTGAGTGGGATCCAAAAATACGACCTCGTATTTATTTCGATACAGGGTATTGACGAATACCAAGTCTCGATATAAATACACTGTATCCGTAGTGCCATCAACGCAGATTGCTGGGCGTAGTGCGCCCTGTGGAATATTTATGCCCGAAAAGCGCTTGAACTAAATCTCGGTGAGACCGGAATGGAACTGCGCCAACTCTCCTATTTTAAAGCGGTGGCCGAGGAACTGCACTTCGGCCGGGCGGCAGCCCGGATGCGCATTGCCCAGCCGGCGCTCAGCAATCATGTGATGTCGCTGGAAAGGGAGCTTGGCTGTCCGCTGTTCATTCGCTCGACGAGAAGGGTGGAACTGACCAGGGCAGGCGAGACCTTCTATGATCGCTGTGTGCGGATCCTGAGCGACATCGACCTGACCACCGAACTGACGCGGGCAGCCGGCGGCAGCCGCATCCGCCAGATCAGGATCGGCAGCATCTACCCGGCCACCATGGGCATGCTGCCAACCTTCCTTGCCAAGATCGCCCGCAAGTATCCCGATGTCCGCATCCACATCACCTCTGGCAATACCGGCGAGATCATCCGCGGCCTGGAGACCGGCCAGCTCAATCTGGGCTTCATCCGGCCGGTGGAAAACATCGGCTCGTTGCGCTTCGTCTCGCTTGCGCATGAGCGCTACTACCTGGCGGTCGGCCATGCCAATCCGCTGGCAGCCAGGGAGGAGATAACCATCGATGATCTGCGCACTCAGAAGATCATCGCCTTCAACCGGCAGAACCTGTCGTTTTCGGAACGCTACTTCAATGAGAAGTTCGCCGAATACGACCTCACCGCCAACATTGCCTTCAGCTGCGATGACACCTATGCGCTGGTG
>NZ_JBFTIN010000067.1:0-21477 GCF_056394785.1 Rhizobium sp. 10N414
GCGAACTTGCCGTGGTTCAGGCCTTCGCCTTTGACCTTGGTGAGATCGATGGCGGTAATGCCGGCGGCTTCGAGTTTCGAGCGATAGGGCTCAACGGTCGGATCGATCGCGCCCAAACGCGAGACCTTTCCCGTGATGAAACTTGAAACCGCAAGCGCCTTGTCATCCTGAGACACGAAGATCGTGAATTTCGGCGTCGGCGTGCCCATCTCCGCGAACTGCTTGGCAAAGACCTGAATATCGATATCCGGGGACGCGAGAATGACGTTGTGAATCTTGCTGTTCACGTGTCCGTCGCGGATACCCATCTGCCGCAGGGATTCCATCGTCAGCCAGGTGCCCATTGAATGAGCGAGGATTGTGATGTCCTTGACGTCGGGGTCGGCGGCTAGCGTCCGCAGCGCCTGCTCGAGCGCCGTGCGTGAATAGTTGGTGCTCTCCTTGTCGTATTCATAGGCGGTAAGCTGCGCGCGTGACGGCCACGTGAAGAGGATAGGGGTCGCCTGCATCCCGGAGTCGTGGACGATCTGGGCCAGACGGAAGACGGAATCCTCGTACTTGTTGTTGAAGCCGTGGACAAAGACCAGCGCATGCCCGCCCTGGATGTTCTGGTGGAACCAGGCGCGCCCCTCTGGAACGGTGTCGATCTCCTTGACGCTGGTCACCGCAAAATCGGTTGCGGGATTGGGCGGTAGACGCTTCGGCCATTGGACTGTGCCTGAGGCCCGTTTCGGCGGAATGGAGACGTCAACCGCCGTCAGGTAGGGCTTTGGGCTGCGTTCGCCGGTGAAGAGCGTCGCCGGGTCGCCGGAAGGTTCGCGCGTGGTTGCGACCAGCATGCTGACCTTTGAGGTATTCTGCGTTGCCGCCGATAGCGCAACAGGGGCCATGACTCCGCTTGGATGACCGCAGCTGGCAAGAACTGCCGCGACGAGCAAAGGTGCAAGTGTCCGAACAGTACGGGCAGCAATCACGTTCCGGTTCCCTCATTGAAACGCAAGCACCTTACGGTGGCCGGGCTTTGGTGAAGTACTCTCACAGAAACGACGCGAATGTTACGTGCAATTCGCGCTCCATGCCCTAGGGCCACGACGAGTTTTAAGTAAGTGTTACCGAACCGCAACGAGCTTTGCCTGCCGCTTGGTTGCCAGGCAATCCGTCTGCTGCTCTTGGTCGTGCCAGGTTTGGTCGTTTTGTGAATTCGGTTCACAGATGCTTGGACCAAGTGACCGCTTATCACCGAAATCCAGTGCCTCCATATGTTCGCCAGTCAACCAAGCCGGCAGACCGGCAACATCATTTTGAGGCACATCATGCCAACTGCTCTCTTTGCTTTGACGATCGCGGCCTACGCGATCGGAACCACGGAATTCGTCATCGTCGGCTTGTTGCCGACCGTTGCTTCAGATCTCCAGATCAGTCTGCCGTTGGCGGGATTGATTGTCAGCGTCTATGCGCTCGGCGTCACATTCGGCGCGCCGGTGCTAACGGCTTTGACCGGGCGCATCGCAAGGAAACCATTGCTTCTCGGCCTTATGGCGCTCTTCATCGTCGGCAACGGCATGGCGGCAATCAGCCCAAGCTATGCTCCGTTGCTGGTTGCGCGCGTCCTTTCAGCCTTCGCACATGGCGTCTTCTTCTCCGTCGGCTCGACGATCGCAGCTGATCTCGTTCCCGAGAACCGTCGCGCCTCGGCGATCGCGATGATGTTCATGGGCTTGACGGTCGCCATCGTAACAGGCGTCCCGCTTGGCACTCTGATCGGTCAGATCTTCGGCTGGCGCGCAACATTTGCGGCGGTAGCAGGCCTCGGTGCGATTGCCTTCGTTGCGATTGCAGTGTTGCTGCCTTCGAACCTCAAGAAGGCACCGGCCGCCAGCGTCGGCGACCAGATCCGCGTGCTCGGCAGCGGCCGCCTGTTGATCGTTTTCGCCATGACCGCACTTGGCTATGGCGGCACCTTCGTCGCCTTTACGTTCCTGGCGTCGATCCTGCAGGAGATCACCGGCTTTGCTGCCAGCACGGTCAGCATCATCCTCGTGGTCTATGGCATCGCGATCGCCATTGGCAACGTCGCCGGCGGCAAACTTGCCAATCGCAGCCCGGTACGCGCCCTGACCGGCTTGTTCATCGCCCAGGCGATCGTGCTGGTACTCTTCAGTTTCACCGCGCCATCGCCCTGGCTGGTCGTCCCGACGCTGGCGGCACTCGGCTTCCTCTCGTTCGCCAACGTGCCCGGCCTGCAGATTTATGTCGTGCAGTTGGCGAAGCAGGTTCGTCCCGCCGCCGTCGATGTGGCATCGGCCCTGAATATCGCCGCCTTCAACCTCGGTATCGCCGCGGGCGCATGGATCGGCGGCCTTGTGGTGGAATCTTCGCTGGGGCTTGAGGCGACACCCTGGGTTGGCGCAATTCTCGTGGGCGGAGCCTTGGTCCTGACGCTCTGGAGTGGCGCTCTGGACGGTCGTTCGACAGCGGATAGCGATACTGTGACCCAGCCCGCCTAACCCGCGAGGCGAATTCCGACGTCCCGGGAACGGTGGTTGACGTGAGCCCATCGCGTTGGCCACCATTGCTTCTATGGACGGTGGAGTACCTGTGCGCCTAACTAGGTGGGGAAAGGCGGCGCCCCGGGAGGCGCGCTCCTCGGTGTTCCTCCAAGATGCCTCTTTTCCCGGTAAAATTGTGTCCTTGCTGACCACAATTTTCTTGCCTAACAGCGGCATGCTGCGACATACTTACAGCCGCTGATAGCCACTTGAATGCATGCCTAGAGACACCTTGCGAATTCGCGTTCTTCACGCAGTTGGGGTTCGATCAATGGAACATGTGTCGCTTCGCAGTATCACTGCATTTCTCAATATATCCATTGCAATGCTCGTCGCTTGTGGGGCATCGGTTCTGACCAGCGCGTTCGCATACGCACAAGATCCCTTTGACGATTTTCCGATGGTTATCAGCTGTGAATACAAGGGCACCTACCACGCATTCTATTTGTCCAGGGTGACGAAAGACGGCACCGCCACTTTTTCAGCCTCCGACCGGATTGCGGGGACGATTACGCTGGACGGTAAAGCAAAGGCCGTGGGCGGATCCGACGGGGGAAGCTGCTTGGGCAAAACCCTCAAGGAATTGCGCGAGTCAGGGCAGGCGCACGACCTTAAATCCTAGCCCCGCAACGCACTGGCTCTGGAGAATTGGCCGGACCAGGGCCAGCATGCGCGCGGGCGGTGGAGAAGTGCCGGAATGTCGTTCGACGTTGGGCCTGAACCTACGTCGCATGAAATAGCCTTCGAGGAGGCCGTCGGGGAGGCGGGCTTCATTTTCTAGGTGAAGGTTGGGAGGAGCATGGAAGAGCTGCGAACTCCTTTCAGGGTAACGGCTGGTCGCTTTCTGCGCTCGGTGCGCGTTTTCATGTCCTCGGAGGTCGGCGGCACGGCAAAGCTTCTGACGGCATGCCTTGTCGTGCTCTTCCTCGCGATCAACGGGCTCAATGTGCTGAATAACTTCGTGGGCCGGAACTTCATGACGGCGATCGCCGACAGGCAGATCGCTGAGTTTGTCCGGCAGGCCATATTCTATCTTCTCGTGTTTGCCGGCTCCACGATCGCATCGGTTTATGCGCGCTTTACGGAGGAGCGGCTGGCCCTCACATGGAGAGACTTTCTGACGCGTCGCGCCGTCAATCTCTATCTTACTGACGGAGCCTTTTATCGCCTCGGTGTTTCGGGAGGACTCTCGTATCCGGATCAGCGCATTTCCGAAGATATCCGCGCATTTACCGTGACCACACTGTCCTTCCTGCTCATGATCTTCAGCAGCGGGCTAACGATCCTTTCATTTTCAGGGGTACTTTTATCCATCAACCCCGTCTTGTTCGCCGTGGCGGTCCTTTATGCTGCCTGCGGCTCGTTTCTCACGGTCTGGCTGGGCCGCCCGCTCATCAAGCTGAACTATGACCAGCTCGACAAGGAGGCGAGTTTCCGCACGGGGCTCATCCAAGCAAGGGAGAACGCAGAGCGAATTTTGCTGACCGGCAGCGAGCCGCGCATGAAGTCTTTTCTCGCGGTCCGAATTGATGACCTGGTGACCAACTTTCGCAACATAACATCGGTGAACCGCAATGTCGGCTTCTTCACGACGGGCTACAACTGGCTGATCCAGATCATCCCTGCATTGATTGTCGCGCCGGCCTTCTTCCGCGGTGATATCGAATTTGGGGTGATTACGCAGTCCGCGGCAGCATTCGCCATGCTGGTGGGCGCTTTTTCGCTGATCATCAACCAATTCAACTCGATCTCCAGTTTTGCTGCAGTGGTGGCGCGCCTGAGTACTCTTTCGGAGGCGATAGAGAGACCAAAGGGGGGTGCCAAGATTCAGGTCGATGAGACCCGGGACGACCTGTCGTATGAGAAACTCACGATATTGTCGGAGCGGGACGGATCGTCGTTGCTGCAGGAGTTGACCGTCGCCATCCCGCCTCGTGCCCGCGTCCTGGTGACATGCGCTCGAGAGGACCAAGGGAGCACCCTTTTCAGGGCTACCGCAGGTGTTGCTTATCCCGGCACCGGCCAGATTTTTCGCCCCACGGCTGAAGGCATACGCTTCCTGCCGCAGCACCCCTATTTTCCGCCAGGGACACTTCGACAACTGTTCATTCCCCCGGCCGCGAGCCCGGAAATTTCGGACGAACGCATCGCGCTGCTACTTGCCGAATTTGAACTTCAGCGCATTTCTAAGATCGAGGAATTTCAACAAGAAGTGGAATGGCATACCGTTCTGACGCAAAGAGAGCAGTGCTTGCTGATGCTGGCGAGCGCATGCGTTGCGAAGCCGCATGTCATCTTGCTTGAGAGAACCGAGGCTATGGTTGGCTGGGAGACACTTTTCCAGATCATGACACGCTTTGCAAATGACGGCATCGCCTGCGTTCATATCGGAAGCGCCGCCGACATATCATCCTATGACGCCATCCTGGACTTTGACGATAGTGGCGCATGGCAGTGGAATACGCCGCATGACCGCGGGAACGGCAGCGGTGCAAAGCACGCAAATTGAGACGACAAAAAAGTCGATAGGAGGCTGATGATGACGAACGCCGCTCGTGCAACCAACGACCATCAGAAGACGAGTGCTCCCCTTGGGGCCGAAGAACTCCGCTTAATGGACGCCTATTGGCGTGCATCGAACTATCTCTCTGTCGGGCAGATCTATCTGCTCGACAATCCGCTACTGAGAGAGCCGCTCAAGCGGGAGCATATCAAGCCGCGGCTTCTCGGTCACTGGGGAACGTCGCCCGGCCTGAACATGCTCTATGTGCATCTGAACCGCGTGATCAAGCGCGACGACCTCAACATGATCTACGTGATCGGACCGGGCCATGGCGGACCTTCGCTGGTCGCACATGCCTACCTGGAAGGGACATACAGCGAAGTCTACCACAATATCGGCCAGGACGCCGAAGGGATGAAGGCCCTATTCAAGCAGTTCAGCTTTCCCGGCGGCATTCCAAGCCACGTCGCCCCTGAAACGCCTGGAAGCATCCACGAGGGTGGCGAACTGGGTTATGCCTTGAGCCATGCCTATGGTGCGGCCTTCGACAATCCAGACCTGATCGTCGCCTGCGTCGTTGGCGACGGCGAGGCGGAGACCGGCCCGCTTGCCACGAGCTGGCACAGCAACAAGTTTCTTAATCCAGCCCGTGACGGATGCGTACTGCCGATCCTGCATCTCAATGGCTACAAGATCGCCAATCCATGCTTCTTAGCCCGCATTCCCGAGGAGGAGCTGCGGAAGCTTTTCGAGGGGATGGGCTATGCGCCCCTCTTCGTCGAAGGGCACGAGCCCGACAAGGTGCAGCAGCAACTGGCGGCAGCGATGGATACAGCCGTTGCCGAGGTCAAGCGGATCTGGGGGGAGGCGCGCGAGAAGGGCAATCTGAAACGCCCGGCCTGGCCGATGATCGTTTTCCGCACGCCAAAGGGCTGGACTTGCCCGAGTGAAATCGACGGCAAGAAATGCGAGGATTACTGGCGGTCGCACCAGGTCCCGATGGGCGAAATGGACAAGCCGGAACACATCAAGATCCTTCAGCAGTGGATGAAGGAATATAAGCCCGAAGAGCTCTTCGATGACGACGGTAAGCTGCGCGCCGAACTCGCTGCGCTAGCCCCGACTGGCATTCGCCGGATGAGCGACAATCCGCATGCGAATGGTGGCCTGCTCCTGCGTGACCTGAGGCTGCCCGACTTCCGTGACTACGAGGTTTCCGTACCTAGCCCCGGAGCGACGACGACCGAATCTGCCCGGGTGATGGGCAAGTTTCTTCGCGATGTCATGAAACTGAACCTGAACACCAAGAATTTCCGATTGTTCAGTCCCGACGAGAACAACTCGAACCGCTGGCAGGACGTGCTTGAGGTCACCAATCGTTGCTACATGGCCGAAATCTATCCCGAGGACGACCACCTGTCGCCGGATGGCCGGGTGATGGAGGTGTTGAGCGAGCATCAATGCCAAGGCTGGCTTGAAGGGTACCTTCTGACAGGGCGGCATGGCTTCTTCTCATGCTATGAAGCCTTCATTCACATCATCGACTCGATGTTCAATCAGCACGCCAAATGGCTGAAGGTGTGCAACGATATTCCATGGCGCCGTCCGATCGCGTCCCTCAACTATTTCCTGAGCTCGCATGTCTGGCGCCAGGACCACAACGGCTTCAGCCACCAGGATCCGGGGTTCATCGACCATGTGGTAAACAAGAAGGCCGAGGTGATCCGCGTCTATCTGCCGGCGG
Source organism: Rhizobium sp. 10N414 (assembly GCF_056394785.1). Lineage (NCBI taxonomy): Bacteria > Pseudomonadati > Pseudomonadota > Alphaproteobacteria > Hyphomicrobiales > Rhizobiaceae > Rhizobium > Rhizobium sp. 10N414. The sequence continues at coordinate 6,797 of NZ_JBFTIN010000067.1, forward strand.
ATGCCAACACGCTGCTTTCCGTTACCGACCATTGCCTGCGGAGCCGCAACTACGTGAACGTCGTCGTTGCCGGCAAGCAGCCGGCGCCGCAATGGCTGACCATGGATCAAGCCGTCAAGCACTGCGCCCAGGGCCTCGGTATCTGGGAATGGGCCAGTAACGACAAGGGCGGCGAGCCTGATGTCGTCATGGCGTGCTGCGGCGACGTGCCAACGCTGGAGACGCTGGCGGCGGTGCAGATGATCCGCGAACATCTACCGGAATTGAAGGTGCGCGTCATCAACGTCGTCAACCTCATGAAGTTGCAGCCGTCGAGCGAGCACCCCCATGGGCTTTCCGACGCCGATTTCGATGCGCTCTTCACCAGGGACAAGCCGATCATCTTTGCGTTCCATGGATATCCCTGGCTGATTCACCGGTTGACCTACCGGCGCACGAACCACGACAATCTGCACGTCCGCGGATACAAGGAGGAGGGGACGACGACGACACCTTTCGATATGGTCGTTTTGAACCAGCTCGATCGCTTCCACCTTGTCGAAGACGTCATCGATCGACTGCCGCAACTCGGTGCCCGCGCCGCCTACTTCAAGCAAGCGATCCGCGAGAAGCTGATCGAGCACCGGCATTACATTGAAAAGCACGGTGATGACATGCCTGAAATCACCGGCTGGAAGTGGGGCGTCCTCGGAGGGGCGGCAAGCAAGCAAAGGACATCGACGGAAGGCGACAACACGTAGCGTTCGGCGCAGCCAGGTGCTCCCGGAGCCGTTGCTCCAGGGGGCACTATCAAAGACGATGCAGAGGACGCAGATTGCTGCTGGCGCCGTTCGGGTGGCGAAGTGCGTATTGGTACGATGCCGTTGGCGGCAAGCGATTGCAAAGCTGTATGGGAGGGGAAGCCATGGTTGCGGTGTCACCCAGGCCAAACTTGGAGTCGGGGCTGACCGACGAGGACTTTGCGCGACTGCAGTTCACCTCGGTGCTCTACTATCTGCATTCTACGAACCCGGACAACGGCCTCGTTCGCGACAAGACGCAACCCGGCGCACCGGCAAGCATCGCTGCCATCGGCATGGCGCTCGCCACCATTCCTGTCGTCGTGGAACGTGGCGTCCTCATTCGCGAGTTTGCCGTCAAGATGGTCCGGCGCAGGCTCGAATTCCTGATGCAATGCCACCAGGGCCCCGAGCCGGACGCCTCGGGCTACAAGGGCTTCTTCTATCATTTTCTCGACATCGAGACGGGAAAGCGGGTGTGGGAATGCGAGCTATCGACGATCGACTCGGCCTTTCTGTTCGCTGGTGCGCTGACAGTCGCCACCTATTTTGACGGGGAGAGCGCCGAAGAAGCGAAGATCAGGACGCTTGCGACGGCGCTATACGAGCGTGCAGACTGGAACTGGGCGCGGGATCAGGGCGCTACCCTGACGCATGGCTGGCGACCCGAGAATGGCTTCATTCCTTACCGTTGGCGTGGTTATGACGAAGGCCTGCTTCTCTACATATTGGGGCTGGGATCGCCGTCGCATCCGCTGCCGCCCGAGAGCTATGAGGCCTACACGGAAAGCTACGAATGGCGGAACATCTACGGCCGCGAGCTGCTCTATTCCGGTCCGCTGTTCACCCACCAGCTATCGCATATGTGGATCGATTTCCGCGGGATCCGCGATGAATTCATGCGCGAGCATGACAGCGACTACTTCCAGAATAGCCGGCAAGCGACCTTTGTCCATCAGGAATATGCAATCCGAAATCCGATGCAGTTCGAGGGTTATGGTGAGCATTGCTGGGGATTTACCGCGTGTGACGGCCCGGGCTGGGTGAAGGCGGATGTCGGCGGGGTTCGTCGCGAGTTCTTCGATTATGTTGCCCGTGGCGCGCCGTTCGGGCCCGATGACGGAACCGTAGCGCCCTGGGTTGTCGTGGCATCCCTGCCTTTTGCGCCCGAGATTGTCCTTCCGACCGTCCGGAAGTTCGCGGGCATGAAGCTGGGGATGACTAGGCTTTACGGCTTCAAGCCATCATTCAATCAGACCTTCAAGGATCCGGACAGTCCGACTGGCTGGTGGATCAGCCCGTACCACTTCGGGATTGACCAGGGGCCGGTGGCGCTGATGATTGAGAATTACCGCACCGGCCTTTTGTGGACGCTGATGCGTGATTGCGAGCCTATTGTCAGGGGGTTGCGGCGAGCGGGGTTCACCGGCGGCTGGCTGTAGGCGGGGCCGCCCGCGGCGATCCACCCAACGATGCCCTGCCAAGTTGATCAGTGGGAGCCGCGAAGCTGGTCGTCCTTAAGCCAATTTCGATTGAAGACACTCTTCGTCCCGTCCGTCGCCTGCGACGTATGAACGATATCGTCCCGCAACCACCAGTCAATCGAGGTGGCGGGCGCCGATAGCGCGCCTTGTTCGAGGTCGGCTCTGACGAGGATTGATATCGATGGATCCCGCACCGTTTTGACGACCGCTGTTTCGGCCGCCGACAACGCGAACAGCGGTGCAACAACGCCCGTCACCAGAACGGACGCATAGACTGGGAACGTTTGCGAGTACGACATGACATGCACCCCGCGTGAACTGCAGCAATACTACAATGTCGCAAGTCAAACCTACAGTCGACCCTCTATTTCCGGTGTTTTCTCGAATAGGATGCTCGGGCAAGCATAGAACAGCAATTGTTCTGCGGTCTGTCGCCTGCCGGCTCGTTCTACCGAGAATTCGCTGGGCATCGGGCGGCTTCAGTTTCAACGGTGCGCTCAAACGCGGCGAGCCGAGAGCGAGGTGATGTAACCGACGATCGAGGACTTGCCTGCCCGGTGTGGAACATGCCGCATCATGCAGCTTGCGCTGATTTATGATGCGGCATGTCGGATCAATCCCGTTAGGGTGAATGCGGTCTCATCACCAATCCCGATCAGAGATATTGCCAGCGCGGTACGCCGATGTCAGAACTCCTCCCAATTGTCATGGGCGAGAGCGGCGTTGCCGTGGAAGGCGGCCGCGACTTTCCCCACCAGTTTGCGGGCCGGCGAGGCGGCAGGCCCGCTATTCCGGGTGGCGCGTGGAGCGGAATACGCGCTCGCAGCCGGGCCGCCTGTTCCGAGGTTGAAGCGGGCGATCAGTCGCGAGAGGTTCGAAGCCTCGTCCGCCAGCCGGTTGGTCGCCGCTGTCGACTCCTCTACCATGGCAGCATTCTGCTGGGTGACCTGATCCATCTCATTCACCGCCATGCTCACTTCCGACAGTCCCGTTGACTGTTCCTTCGCGGCCGTCGCGATCGAATGAACATGTTCGTTGATTTTGATCACATGCCCCTGGATCAGCCCGAGCGCCTCACCGGTTGCCGTCACCAGCGTGACGCCTGCGTCAACTTCCGCGCTGGAGCGGCCGATGAGCGTCTTGATGTCCTTTGCGGCATTGGCGGAACGCTGCGCCAGTTCGCGCACTTCCTGGGCGACGACGGCGAAGCCTTTGCCGGCCTCGCCGGCGCGGGCCGCTTCCACTCCGGCATTGAGCGCCAGCAGGTTCGTCTGGAAGGCGATCTCGTCGATGACGTTGATGATCTGACCGATTTCGCCCGAGGCCTGCTCAATGCGTCTCATGGCTGATACGGCGTCCTTGACAACCGCGCTCGACCGCTCGGTGCTGCGGCGCGCCTCGTCGACCATATGGCTCGCCTCTGTTGCCCGTTCGGTGGAATTTTTCACCGCGACGGTGATCTCTTCCAAAGCGGAGGAGGTTTCCTCCAGCGAAGCCGCCTGCTGTTCGGTGCGCTTGGAGAGGTCGTCCGAGGCGCTGCGTATTTCGCTCGAGCCGCTGTTGATCGTGTCGACGGCGGCGCGCACCTCGCCGAGCACCGAGCGCAGGTTGGCCATGGTCGCGTTGACATTGTCCCTGAGTTCGCCGAAGGCGCCCTGGAAGTCGCCGCGCATCGTTTCGGTCAAATCACCCTCGGCAAGGGCAGCCACGACACGCCGGGTCTCTGCGACGCTGCGATCGACGGAGGCCACCAGTTCGTTGACTTGCGTGGCAAAGCGGTTGAGGTCGGCATCGCCGTAGTCCTTGGCGATACGCCGCGTGAAATCACCGCCAACGGCGGCCAAGACCACCACGCCGATGCTCGACTGCAGATCAGCACTCTTGGCATGAAGGGCAGCTTCGTGTGCATTCAACTCGCGAACCCGGAGGCCGTTCTGCTTGAACACTGCGACGGCGCGCGCCATGTCGCCGATCTCGTCGCTGCGCCCAGTGAAAGGGATCTCGGCGCCGAGATTGCCGCTCGCCAGGACACTCATGTTTTCGGTGATACGACCGATCGGCTTTGCCACCGCTTTCGCGCCGAAGAGAGCGGCGCCGAGAAGAGTAATCATCACGAGAAATCCACCGGCGAGCGATGTGGTTTCCATCGAATTGAGGGCCACGTTCGAAGCTGCGGCGGCTGTTGTCGCACGGCCCTTTGCGATCGTGCCGGCCTCATCGAGGAGGGACATCGTCTTCTGGATGAGATCGATCTGGTGTGTAACGAATTCCCGTTCCTTGGCGGCGAGGCTTGCGTCGACGCCCGCCGCGCTCAGTTTCGTGCGGAGGAACTCTGCGAGCTGGCCGCTCGTGTTGTAATATTCGTCAACCAGCGCCTTGATGTTTTTCACCCGCTCCTGGTTGACCTGGATTGTCAGGATCGACAGGGCCGAATCCAGGGCTCTGATGGCTGCGTCGTGATTGTCCCGCACGGCGGACTTGGCCTGCAGCACCTCGTCCATGGCGTCCGCCAGGCGCATGTTCAGGCTCTCGATCTGCATGCCGCGAATGGCGGCCTTGGCCTCGACATAGTCGCGTGATGCGCCGACCTGTTGCCGTTCGAGTATGGCGCTCTGGCCGACCGAGCGATCCTCTAACCAAAGGCCAGCCAGCATGACGAGCATCATCGCAATGCCGGCAGCGGACATGAGGGCGAGTTTCGTGCTGATACGTGAAAAGAAGGCGGGTAAATTCATGTCGGTTATTCGCCTAGGGAAACCGGCGCGATCGTCATGAATTCCGGCTTCTGTATAAGAGTGGCCGGACGCTCGTCATTTCGCCGACAACGTTGCAAGACCACGAGGCCGAAACGTCGCAAAACACTACTTTCCAAAATGCGCGCGACGCAGTGGTTCCGATCGGGAGATCTGACCTTGATCTTTCAAGATTTGAATAATCTCCATAGTTCGCATAGCATTCCTGGGTTAATAAAATGTAAATTTCGAGAAAAAGTTATAATTGATTTTCGTCAATTTGCAGAATAGCTAAATAGCGCATAGCATAAAAAAATTCAAATCGTGTTTGTTGCTAGGTAATATCAACAGATGTAATAGCGTTTGCCCTTAGTCACTCTGTTTTTATTTGAAGTATCGCTCTTGCTCAGTTTGGCCATTAGGGATCGCTCCACTGGGCAACGTCGACGTATCCCTTGTTGCTTTTGCCAGACGCCTTAAGAGTCCACGAATGCCGATGCCGTTATCTGACGACAAGAACAGGAACGGTCGAATTGGCGAGGACCTGCTGGGTTTGGCTGCCAAGTATCATTCTTCCGATGCCCGTGCGCCCATGTGAGGAAATAACGATCAGGTCGCAGTTTTTTGCCTGAGCAGTCTCGAGAATGGCCGTAGCAGGAGAGCTATTTATCTCGTGGACAAAATCGACCGTCACCTGCGCTTTCGCCGACTTGTCGCGGACAATTCTTTCGATCTCGATCAGGTCTTCTTTCACCGCGTGATTATAGCTGTCCAAGGCCTGTGCCTGAACTACTCCCTGAAGTGCAAAGCCAGCCAGCGGCACCGTGAGGTTGATGACTGTCGCTGGAATGCCGAGCGCCTTTGCAAGTGCAAGACCGTGATCGACGCCCTTGGAAGCAAGCTCCGAGCCGTCGGTTGGAATGAGTATACGATTGTACATGGGACATCCGTTCCAGATCGTGGTGCAATAAATTCATCCAAACCTAGCGGACTGTCCATGTCGAACATTGATCCGCGTCAAGGTGGCGAACATGTTTCCCGATATTGACGAATGCGACGGAGGGCGCGCGACTTTAGACTCTGGCGTGCGAACACGAGAGGGCATCGCGGAACGTGGCAAAGCGCAGCTGCTAATGCCAAGGTAGGCGATGCCCGACCTGAGAGATAGGTGACAGACCGTACCGGAGACATGGGTTACATTTTTCGATTTTGGTCGGGAGGTGTGGATGCCGTAGAGAGAGACTTCGGTCATGGATGAGCGTCTTGGATTTGTCGCCCGTTTACTGGAGGGCGAAGGGATGAGCGAGGTGTGTCGGTCGTTCGGGATCTCGCGCAAGACCGGCTACAAGATCTTCAATCGCTGCAAGGAGGACGGGCTGGAGGCCTGACGGACCGGTCCTGGCGGCCGGTGCGCTATGCCAACCAGTTGCCCGAACCGGTCGAGGCGATGATCGTTCGTTGCAAACAGGAGAAGCCGCACTGGGGGGCGCGCAAGATCCGCGAGCTTCTGGTGCGCCGTCTGGCCGGCGACGTGCGCATCCCCGCGAGAAGCACGGTGCATGCGGTGCTCGACCGGTACGGCCTTGTGAGCCGGGCCCGTAAGAGGAACCGGGCGAACAAGGCCATGGGCACGGCGCTGTCGGCGGCCCCAACGATCTGTGGTGCGCCGACGTCAAGGGCGAGTTCAAGCTGGGCGACGGCCGATATTGTTACCCCCTGACGATCACCGACCAGGCATCGCGCTGTCTCCTGTGCTGCGAGGCCTTCGAGACGACCCGTGAACGCGGCGTCTTCGATGCCTTCGCGCGGGTGTTTGCCGAACGCGGATTGCCGCTTGCCATCCGCTCCGACAACGGCCTGCCCTTCGCCAGCCCGAACGGGCTCTACAATCTCTCGAAGCTGTCGGTCTGGTGGCTGAGGCTCGGCATCGTCTTCGAGCGCATCCGCCCCGGCCATCCGCAGGAGAACGGCCGCCATGAGCGCATGCATCTGACGCTGAAGAAGGAAGCCACCCGCCCGCCGGGACGCAATATCCTGCAGCAGCAGATGCGCTTCGACGCATTCATCAGCGAATTCAACACGGAAAGACCGCACGAGGCCCTGTCGATGAAGGTGCCGGCCGAAGTCTACCAGACCTCGGCCGGCACCTATGAAGGGCTGCCCGAGATCAGCTACCCCTTCCACGACCGCGATGCCATCGTCACCAATTGCGGCCGTCTGCGCATCCATCGCAAGAAGATCAACATCTCAACCGTCATGGCCGGCCAGAAGCTTGGCCTCAAGGAAGTCGACGACGGCATTTGGCTCGTCAGCTTCCCGCGCTATGATCTCGGATATATCGACCTCGAACAGAGGACATTGCAAACAATCGACAACCCGTTCGGCACGAGGTTGTCACCGATGTCTTAGGTACCGATTGTAACCTATGTGTCCAGAACGGACCCGAGAGTTAATGGCGCACCCGACAGGATTCGAACCTGTGACCTTTGGAATCGGAATCCAACACTCTATCCAGCTGAGCTACGGGTGCATGCCGAGGCGCTTGAATCGCCTTGTCCGATGCGAGGTTCTTAGCCTAGCTTCTCGCTGGCTTCAATCTACAAAATGAAAAGTCCGCCGTTCTTGCGGCCGGCGGACTTTTATGTCTCACGTCTGCGGGTCAGACCTGCATGGCGCCGGGGCCGGGGATGGCCTTTGGCGGCACCTTGCCGAGGATGATCATGCCGAGCACTTCGTCCTTGGTGACATCTTCGGTGCGGGCATGGCCGACGACCTGGCCGTTCTTCATCACCGAGACACGATCGGCGAGGTCGAAGACGTCGTGGATGTCGTGGCTGATCAGGAAGATGCCGATGCCTTCCTTCTTCAGCTGCTTGATCAGCTCGCCGACCTGCGCCGTTTCCTGGGGCCCGAGAGCCGCCGTTGGCTCGTCCATGATCAGGATGCGGGCATCGAAGAGGATCGCGCGGGCGATCGCCACAGACTGCCGCTGGCCGCCGGAAAGTGCTTTCACCGGCTCCTTGAAGCGGCGGAAGTTGGGGTTGAGGCGGCCCATCACCTCACGCGCGGAGGCTTCCATGGCGACGTCATCGAGCGTGCCCCACTTCGTGCGGATCTCGCGGCCGAGATAGAGGTTGGCGGCGGCATCGACGTTATCGGCGACGGCGAGCGTCTGGTAGATCGTCTCGATGCCGTACTTCTTCGCATCGCGCGGATTGCGGATGTCTGCCGGCTCGCCATTGATCAGGATCTCGCCGCTGTCGCGCTTGTAGGCGCCGGAGAGGATCTTGATGAGCGTCGACTTGCCGGCGCCGTTGTGGCCGAGAAGGGCGACGACTTCGCCGGGGTAGAGATCGACCGAAGCATTGTCCACAGCGTGGATGCCGCCGAAGGAGATCGAAATGTTTTTCATTTCCACAAGGGGAGTGCGTTGATCAGTCATATCTAGGACTCCTCTTTACTTCGACCGCGAGCGATAGACGGTGTCGAGCCAGACGGCAACGACAAGCACGGCGCCCACGACAACATTTTGTATGGGCGTGTCGACGTTGGCGAGGCCCATCCCCGATTGCAGCGACTGCATGACCAGCGCGCCGAGCATTGCGCCGGCGATCGTACCGGTGCCGCCGGCGAGCGAGGTGCCGCCGATGACGGCTGCGGCGATCGTGTAGAGCTCGTAGGTCGTGCCTTGCGAGTTGGCGGCGGCGTTGAGGCGGGCGGTCGAGATCGCCGCGGCAACAGCCGCGAGAAAGCCCATAAGCGCGAAGATCCGGACGGCGACCCAGCGGGTCTTGATGCCGGCGAGCTCGGCTGCTTCAGGGTTGCCACCGATCGCGAAGACGTAGCGGCCGAAGCGCAAGCGGGTGGCGATGAAGGTCATGACGATGCCGACGAGAATGGCGATCAGCACCGGCACGGCGATGCCGTAGGAGATGAAGAGCCCCGTTTCCGGCCAGGCGATGTTGTTGGCTTCGGCGTACTTCTTGGCGATCGCCACCGGCCAGTAATAGATGGTGGACACCCAGATGGCGCCAAGGACTAGGGTGCAGCCGAGAACTGCCAAGAAATACTCTGCCCAGAGTGGACGGCGTGGGAAGTTGAAACGCTTGCGCTGGTGGCGCGAGCCGATGATGCCGACGACGATCAGCACACAGGCGACAAGCCCGATGATCCAGCTCCAAGTGGCTCCGACAGCCCCTTCAGCGCCCCCGCCCATAATGCGGAACGTCGTGTCGAGAGGTGCGACCGTCTGGCCCGATGTCACGTACCAGGCAAGACCGCGCCAGGCGAGGAAGCCGCCGAGCGTGACGATGAAGGAGGGGACACCCAGGAAGGCGATGATGACGCCCTGGAAAAGACCGATCAGCGTTCCGGCAACCAGACCGCAGACCAGCGTGATCAGCCATGTCCAGGAGTTGTCGAAGCCGAGGTACTGCGGCAGGAATTTCGCCTGGACGACGCCCATGATCATGGCGACAAGGCCAAGCATGGAGCCGATCGACAGGTCGATGTTGCGGGTGACGATGACAAGCACCATGCCGGTCGCGAGAACTGCGATTTCGGTCGTCTGGACCGAGAGGTTCCAGAGGTTGCGCGGCGTCAGGAAGAGCCCGCCGGTGTAGAGATGAAAGCCGATCCAGATGACGAGCAGCGCGGCGACCATGCCGAGCAGGCGCGTGTCGATCTCGGTTGCGCGCAGGAAGCGCGTAAAAGCGTTGCCCTCCGCCGAGCGCGGATGGCTCGATGAGGATTGCGTGATGTTTGCCATGGGTTTGCCGTTTCCCCCATTGTTTGGGGCCGTGGCGCGGGTGCCCGAAAAGCCCGAACCGAGGTTGCCCTGTTCTTGAATTGACCACCGAGAGACTTCCGAAATGGCCGCTCAAGGCGCGGCACTATTCTGGCAGGGAATCAAAGCGTTCGGTGCGTTACGAGGCGGGAGTGTCCGTGGAGGAGGCACCATCCGCATCCGGCGCCGCAACGAGACCGCTGCGGCGCCGGCGTGTTGATTGACCTGGCGAAGATTAATCGCAGGCCTTGACGCTGCCGGCCTTTACGCCCTGGCAAGCTTCAGCCTTGGAAATCCAGCCGGCGTCGATGACGACGTTTAGGTTGTCCTTGGTGATGGCCTCCGGCTTCAGGAAGATCGACTGCATCTTCACCTTCTTCGGGCCGCCCTCGAAAGTGGTGACACCGTCGATCTTGTCCATCGACTTGCCACCAGCGAGGTCGAGCGCGATTTCAGCAGCGCGCTTGCCGAGTTCGCGCGAGTCCTTCCAGACGGAAACCGTCTGAGTACCAAGCGCGATGCGGTTCAGAGCAGCCTTGTCGGCGTCCTGCCCGGAAACCGGAACGGTGCCTGCCATGCCCTGTGCGTCGAGCGCGGCAACAGCGCCACCGGCGGTGCCGTCGTTTGAAGCAACAACGGCGTCAACCTTGTTGTTGTTGGCGGTCAGGAACTGCTCCATGTTGCGCTGGGCGTTCTGCGGCAGCCAGCCGTCGGTGTAGGCTTCGCCGACGTTCTTGATCTTGCCGGCATCGACAGCAGCCTTCAACACTTCCATCTGGCCCGAGAACAGGAAGTCCGCGTTCGGGTCGGACGAAGAACCCTTGATGAAGACGTAATTGCCTTCCGGCTTGGCCTTGAACACGCCTTCGGCCTGCAGGCGACCGACTTCCTTGTTGTCGAAGGTGATGTAGAAAGCAGCCGGATTTTCAATCAGGCGGTCGTAGCCGACAACCGGAATGCCTTCAGCAGCAGCCTTTTCGATGGCAGGGCCGATAGCATCGCTATCCTGGGCGAGAACGATGAGTGCATTCGCGCCCTGCGAAATCAGCGATTCAACATCGGTCAGCTGCTTAGCGGCAGACGACTGCGCATCAGCGGAAATGTACTTTGCGCCCTTGGCTTCGAGGGCCTTCTTGATGGCGGCTTCGTCGGTCTTCCAACGCTCTTCCTGGAAGTTCGACCAGGAAACGCCGACGACGAGATCAGCTGCCATTGCGGCGGTGTGCACCGACACGAGGATGGCCGCCCCGGCCATCAGCTTCAAAACAGACTTCATAAATATCCTCCCGAGTGAATAGCGGCCAGCCCCAGCCAGTGGTTCCTCCGGCCGCCGCGGTTCGCTGGCGAGAAATTTGAATTATTTTCTCGACAGTCGAGAAATTAAGTGTCAGAGATTTTTTCAACTGTCAACACCGCACTACCGGCTTCGTTGCGTCGCGAAAAATTGCTGGAGATGGGGTGTGAGCGAGGGCGGAATGCGAGGGGGAGAGGCCGGCATATATGCTGACCAAGTCGAGCACGGAGTTGGTCCGGCAGAGAAACAGCGTCCTTGTGTTAGCTGCGCTTCGACGACATGGGGCGCTGGCGCATACAGAGATTGCCGACTTTACGAAGCTTTCCTCCGCGACGATTTCAGCAATCACGGCTGACCTCGAAAAAGCGCAAATCATTGAAAAATCCGAGCAGCAGCCAAGTAGCGGAAGAGGGCGTCCGCGCGTGCTGTTTCGACAGCGGCGCGACTGCGGCTACCTTGTCGTCGTGATCATTTCATCGGACGGCGTGCAATATTCGCTGGTCGACTACGCAGGCAAACTCATCGACCGGTTCAGCGAGGAAAGGTCGCATGATCCCGCCGGTGCCGAGCGGTTTATTGCCTCTATTAAACAGGGGCTTGCGCGCATTCTTTCACGCTCGAAGCTGCCCCAGGCAAAGGTGCTGCTGATATCGATCAGCAGCAAAGGTCTGGTGCATCCGACCGACCCTGTACTGGTGTGGTCGCCGATTTTCGGCAGCAATCAGATCGACTTCGAATCGGCCTTGCGGCCGGATTGGCAGGCCAGGATTTTTCTGGGGAACGAGACCCAGCTCGTCGCAGCCGCACTCGGCGCACATGAAGCGAATGCGAGGCCGGTTGATTTTCGGTCGCTCGCCGCCTTGTCGCTCGGACATAGTGTCGGGCTCGGCATCGTCCGGAGCACGGGGCCGGGCGAGCGTGAAGTGTCGGCCCCAAATTTTGGACATATGTTGCATATGGCAAACGGCGGCCTTTGTCGCTGCGGCAGCAGGGGATGCATCGAGGCTTATGCTGGCTTCTACGCCATTTTGCGCATGGCCTTCGAAGTGCCGCTCGACACGATCCCAGCCAAGTTCGTGCCGGTCGCCGGGCTCGACAAGATCGCCGCCCAAGCGCGACAGGGGCACCGCATGTCTGCCTTGGCATTCAGGCAGGCCGGTATTGCACTCGGAAATGGGCTTTCGCGTCTGCTAAGTCTGACAGAACGCATGCCGATCGCCATCACCGGGCCGGGAACGCGTTACTATGATCTGTTGCGACCGGGGATCGAGGAAGGGCTTGGCCAGACGCATGTCGTGCGGATGGAGGGAATGCCGGAGATCCGAGTCGTTCCCGACGAATCGATCCTCGTGTTCGAGGGTCATCTCGACCGGGCATTGTCGGTGATCGATCAGGAGCTGGTCTTGTCCGGTATCCAGGGATCGGATTAGCGGTGCGCCTAGCGGATCGTGCAGATGGAACGAGAAATGGCCGGGCAGGGACCCGGCCATTTCACAGGTGGCTTTCGGTCGGGAGAGGGCCGTCAGCCAATCTTGATGAGCTTGCCTTCCTTGACGGACTGCACGGCGGCATCGGCAAGCGCGAGGGCAGCCAGGCCATCGGCGCCCGACGGCGAGATGGTCGCGCCCTTTTCGATTGCGGCGATGAAGCTCGCGATCTCGTTGGCGTAAGCTTCGGTATAGCGAGTCATAAAAAAGTCATGCAGCGGCGGACGGGTATAGCCGTCGCCGTTGGCGACCTCGATCGAGACCGGACGCTGGTTCTCGGCAGCGACCATGCCCTTCGAGCCATGCACTTCGATGCGCTGATCGTAGCCGTAGGTGGCACGGCGGGAATTGGAGATGATTGCCTGCTTGCCGGATATGGTCCGCAGGATCACGGAAACGCTGTCGTAGTCGCCGGCTTCGCCGATCGCCTTGTCGACGAGGACGGCGGCGGTCGCGCTGACGGCAACCGGCTCTTCGCCGAGCAGGAAGCGGGCCATGTCGAAGTCATGGATCGTCATGTCGCGGAAGATGCCGCCCGAACGCTTGATGTAATCGACTGGCGGGGCGCCAGGATCGCGCGAGGTGATCGTTACCATTTCGACATCGCCGATTCGGCCATCATCGATCGTCTTGCGAACAGCCATGAAGTGCGGGTCGAAGCGTCGGTTGAAGCCGACCATCAGCTTCGCCTTGGTCTCGTCGACGACCTTGATGCAGGCCTTGACGCGGGCAACGTCGAGATCGATTGGCTTTTCGCAGAAGATGGCCTTTCCAGCGCGCGCGAATCGCTCGATCAGTTCGGCGTGGGTGTCGGTCGGGGTGCAGATGACGACGGCGTCGATATCCTTGGCGGCTTCGATCGCGTCGATCGTGCGGACCTCGCAGCCGTAAGCCGATGCGATCGCTTCGGCGGCCTGCGGAAAGGCGTCGGCGACGGCAACGAGCTTGGCATTGGCATCGCCGCTGACGGCCTTCGCATGAACCTTGCCGATACGGCCGGCGCCGAGAAGACCAAATCTGACTGTCATGAGAACCTCCCTTGAATTCGGAACAAATGAACCGAACTGTGATGCTTGTGGAATTTTCATTCCATTTAATGGCTGCCGCGTCAAGCCCGGCGCTCTTTCACATTTACGGAATCCATCCTAAAGACATGTCATCGAAATACCGCGCGGGATAAATATGCAACTCATCGATCCGAACCATCCGGCCTATCGCCCGCTGTGGGCTCGCATCCTGATTGTGGCCGTTTGCTTTGGCTGGGCGCTGGTCGAAATGATCACCGGCGATCCATTCTGGGCGGTCCTGTCGGGCGGCGCAGGCGTCTATGCGGCCTATATGCTGTTCTGGAACTACAAGCCGCAGTCGCCGGAGGCGGACACGGCGCCATCTTCCGATGACGCGGAAGAGGCAGAAGATACAGAAGCCAAGAAGGACGCTGACTAGTCAGCGGGCAAGGCGGCGCAGCGCCTGGTCGATCAGCAGGTTCGCTATCGTCATCCGCTTGGTGGCGTTCTCGCGGAACAGCGGGTTGACGCGATCGGGATGGTTCTGCTTGGCAAAGGCGCGGCGCTTTTCGCTGAGGCTCTGGGCTGTATCACGCGCAGAAATGTCCAGTTCGGCCGCGATATCTTCAGGCGCGATGCGCTCGAGGTGATCGGGCATCACCGGCTCGGGCTCTGGTTCAGGAGGCGGCAAGGGCTCAGGCGACCGCTCGGCCACGGTCTCCGATGCGGCGAATTCCATTGTCTCGAAATATGCCTGGTTGGGTCGCGCTGACGACGCCGAGACGCCTTCCATGACGTCGAACGCGAGGCCGGTATTGAGACCGCTTACGCGGGCGGCGGCGGGTGCATCCTGTTCGACGGTTTCGTCGTCCTCCGCCTTCAGGCGGTCGAGCACGGACTGGAACACGGATTGGCCGAACAGCATGATTGCCTCCAATGAAAGAACACAAGGGGCAAAACGCCTTGAACTGGCGGCTTTTCCTTGGGTTCAGTTTCGTTTTGATCGGCATCGACGCCGATCGGCTCAATCTTTCCTTCCGCTGGACAGAGTGTTGCCGTCCTGCGGTTCTCGAACCAATCTCCAATGCGTGACCTGATGCGTTGGCTTCGGT
>NZ_JBFTIN010000068.1:0-20617 GCF_056394785.1 Rhizobium sp. 10N414
GCAAGACCCCGGAAGCAGTCGTAGCGTTGATCAACGAACTGCTGGAGACCGACAACGACCAGCAGATTGCCAGTCGTCTCAACGCACTGGGGCATCGCAATTGGCGCGGTGAGCCCTTTACGTTGAAGAAGGTCATGATCGTTCGTCGAGCCTACGGCTTGAAGACCCGGTTCGAACGGTTGCGCGAGAGCGGCATGCTAACTGGCGAGGAAGTGGCTCGTCAACTTGGCGTCAGCGCCACAACCGTCCACCAACTCGGACGCGCTGGTGTTCTAAAGCGCCACCGCTACGCTACCAACCACCGGTACCTGTATGAGCCACCGGGCAACGTCAGACTCGCAAAAGGCGTCGGCGGTCGCTATGGTGGCCGTCAGCCCCGGCTAATTGACGCTCAACAAACCCAACAAGGTGCATCGTGATGTCTGCTCCTTGGCCTGAGGGGTGTTGGCGCAGATGATATCGATGTTGAGCTCATAAAGCGCCCGGCCGAATTGCGTCAGGCCGCTCGTGCGGTCCTTCTCCGACGCATGCGTGGAGCGGAAAACACCATGCTTGTCACTGTAGAAGGCCAGCGGTTTGCCCCATTGCTGCAGATAGGCCTTGGTCGCGTGCAGATAGTCGAACGTGTTCTCCGATCCGGCAAACCGTAGATGCAGCAGCTTGCCGGTCGCGTCATCGATATAGACGAGCAGGGCGCATTTGGGCCCACGGTTCTCGAACCACCAGTGATGCGAGCCATCGATCTGCACCAGTTCGCCAAAGCAATCACGTCGGCCGCGTGGCTGGAAAACCCGCTTCTTGCGTTCCCGGCGTGATACCCAGATACCAGCCTCGGTCATCCATTGCCGCAGCGTCTCCTTGGCGACAGAGATATGATGCAGCTCGATCAGCTTCTCGCGCGCCAGCGTCGGACCGAAATCAAGATAGCGTTCGCGAATCAGATCCAGCGCCGCATTGCGAAACTCCTCGCTGTGGCGCCGGTTGCTCGGACGCGATCGCTTCCTGGAAACAAGACCGGCCGGACCATCCCGGTCATAGGCCTGCAGCAGCCGATGCACCTGGCTTCGACTGAGGTCGAGCCGTTCGGCAGCCTGGACGACGCTCAGGCGTTCGTCACGGATCTTCTGGATAAGTTCAAGGCGATGCAACTCTTTCTGCGACATGGTGATCAAACAGGACATGACGACTCCGACCGCTCATGGTCTCGACCAGGCTGAAGATCGTCATCCTTGCTCCCAACGTTGGCTTTGACCAGTGCGTCGAGAGGCGAGACTGTCGCATCTCTAACTGGCCCAACTGTCGCATTACTAAATAGCCTCTACACCCCATGTGGCGGCAAGGTTGAAATGTCCGCCGATTTGCAAAGTAGAAATGTCACCTTGGGCGGGTCTTCAGCCATTTAGAAATGCGACACTCACCATGTCCACTTGCACTGAGGCAAGCCCCCGACCGGACCGGCTKGGCCRGGTTGCAAGGGAAGGGAGGGGGCGGGTGRGACRCACCCCTTCGGCTTTAGCTTTGAGACGATCCAATCGACCCGTCACTCGGCAGCTTGCTGCCGCAACAGAGCCGTCTCACGTCGCGCAATCACCGCCGGATCGTTCATGTAATCCGTGCGCCTTCCGGGCTTGCGACCCCTCGGCTTATAGCCATTTTTGTCACTGTTGCTCTTCACGRCCGGCTGTTCCTGCTGGTCCTGACGCTCCTTGATATAGGCTAGGAGTTCACCCAGCCGCTTGTTCTCGGYAATCGCCGCATGCGTCACCCGCTGATCCTTGTCGAACACCKRRTAGGGCAGGCAATAGCCTTTCCAACGCACATCCAGCCGACCGTCCGCATAGGCATAGGTCTCGACATAGCGACCGACCAAACCACGCGTCACCTCTGTCTCCTCCAGCATGATCCGCTTGCGCTCGAACGAGAACGTCAGCTGCGCACCGACATAGCGCTGCTCGCGTGCGCAAAGAATCTCGATATTTAGCTCGCAAAGCGCACGCCCGAACTGGGTCATGCCCTGGCCACCCTTGGCATCCTTTTTAGGGACCCGGAACACCGTATGCTTGTCGGAATAAAAGGCGATCGGAGCACCGTGATCCTTCAGGTAAAGCTCGAGCGCCTCGAAATAGCTGAAGGTGCTTTCGGAACGCACGAAGCGCAGCTGCATCAGCTTGCCGGTCGCATCATCGACGAACACCAGCAGCGAGCACGGCGGTCCGCGATCCTCGAACCAGCGATGCTCGGACCCGTCGATCTGCACCAGCTCGCCATAAGCCTCGCGCCGCAATCGTGGTTGATGAAACGCCCGCCGCTGCTTGCGCGACAACCATAGTCCAGCATCGACCATCCAGCCGCGCACCGTCTCGCGTGACACACGCAAGCCATCGCGCTCAGTCAACTTCTCTGTCGCCAAGGTCGGCCCGAAACCCGCATAGCGCTCGCCAACCAGCGTTACCGCATAATCGCGAACGCCGTCGCTGATCCGGTTGTTCGACGGTCGGCCAATCGCCTTGTGCCGGATCGACGCCGCGCCGTCCGTGCACATCCGTTGCAGAAGCCGACGGACCTGGCGGGTGCTCAGATCAAGCACATGCGCCGCCGACACCAGGGTCATCCGGCCGTCGATCACCTTCGACAAAATCTCGATCCGCTGCAGATCACGCTCGCTCATCGCAATCAATCCCATCTGCAATCTCCGCCGTCATCAAAACCGCGGAGAGAGTGACATTTTTACTTTGCAGAAACAGGACATTCTAACTTTGCGGCTACACCCCACAATCAGATAATCTATCTTATGGAACACCCGAGCGATTTTGAAGCTTTTGCTTTTTCGGCTCTAATGACCTTTTAGGACAATCGTCCGAAACCGGCGTGAACGGTCATTTAGCTGTTGCGTTCTCGCGCTACACTGAAGTGTAGCGCGTCCTTTCACCTGCACCGCAACATAATCTCAGTTCGACATCGTTGGCGCCAGCGACGGCTGGTTTGATCAGCGCCGGTTCGTGCGCGGTTCCAAAAAGCAACACAGCGTTCGTTCGCGGATGTCCATTGTCGTCGGGATCAGGCATCTGGCATCCCTTCTGAGGTTACGGCCACTCCTCCTCCTGCCAGTCGCGAGCGGCATGGATGACCCGGATGATCACTACTGCCTCGTCCGTGAGCGCGTAAGCGATGACGTAAGGCAAGCCCGTCACTACCTTCTCGTAAGTGCCAGTCACGCGCCCCGGCCTGCCGGTGGCGAACTCACTGAGCCTGTTGCCCGCGTCCTCGACGGCGTCAACGACCCGCTCGGCTGCATCCGGATTATCGTCGGCGATGTAGGCGAGGATGTCGAGATAGTCGCGGTGCGCGTCAGCCGACCAGACAACTCTCCTCATCCTTGCGCTTTCTTGCGCCGTGCTTCCGCAATTATCTGGCGGGCTTCAGCTATCGCTTGCTCGTGCGGGACGACGCGGCCAGCCTTCCCGTCGGCCAGCCCGCGCTGGATGCCTTCAATAATGGCAAGCTCGCGCTCGACATAGGCCGAGACCGCCTCTCCCGCGAGGAAGGATTTGCTGCGCTTCGTCCCTTCGGCGATCTTTGTCAGCTTGGCCAAGGTGTCTTCCGAAACACGGATCGTCATCGTCGCACTCATGCTACACTCTCCGTTGTGTTTACATGTACACACTATAGTACGGCATGCCGGTTGGGGGTCAAGGCTTGGCTGGCGTTCCCCTGATGACAGCCATCGCATCGGCGTCCTGTCAGCACTTCGGCGACGACCTGCGCGTGACCGGCCTCGCATGCGCGAGCCTAGAGAGGCAGGCTGCCCCCAGTTCAGCGAGGTATAAAAAGCAACACTTGGCTCTCTCGCCGCTGCAACACTGGCAAAGATGTTGCAGCTTCTTCTCGGACAAAAAGCGACAATAGGCTACAAAAGAGGTGCAACAGCAGGTTCGAACTCCGGTGGTCGGAAGTCTATGCCGAATAAGGTATCGCCTTCGCTCGCTCACCCAGCTTCATTGGCGAAACCGCACTCTTTGGAACTGGATTAAGACGTGCGGAACGTGACCAGGCGATTGTTCAAGACCCAAGCTAGCGCGAGATGGTTACTCAATGTGATTCTAGTTCCGACTATAGCCGCCGCCCCGCCTCCTAACTTTCGCGGAGCCCCCACACCGAAGGTAAAGACCTATCTGAGGTTGTGCCCGCTCTGATGCCGCCAGAAAGCGAAAACGGCTTGGATCGTGCCCCGCGGACCATTATGATCTCTCGCTGGGAGAAACACTATGCGGGATCATATCGAACGAAGACTGGCGGCGATACTCGCGGCGGACGTCGTTGGTTACTCTCGCATGATGGCAGCCGACGAAGCCGCCACCCTGGTCGCCCTGAGGCATCACCGACGATCCGTCTTTGATCCGGCCGTCGCGAACAACAAGGGCCGCCTTGTGAAGCGGATGGGGGATGGGGCGCTCGTCCAATTTGACAGCGTTGTCGATGCGGTTACTTGCGCGCTGGCGTTACAGGACGACGTCGCTCCCGAAGCTGATAATTCCCTGTCTGCGATCGTTCTACGGATTGGCGTTAACCTCGGCGACGTCATACTTGAGAACGGCGATGTCTATGGTGACGGTGTCAACATTGCCGCCCGATTGGAGTCCCTGGCCGAACCTGGCGGAATTTGCATCAGCTCACTCGTGAAGGAAAGCATCGTCGGTCGGATCAATGTGTTGTTCAACGACGGCGGCCAGGTTCAATTGAAGAACATTGACCGTCCGATTCACATCTGGAAGTGGCAGCGACCTACATCCGGGAACGCTATCCCCAAGGCCGCGCAGGCGGAAAACATGTGCCCAGCCTTGGCGGTGCTGCCGTTTCAGAACATGAGCGGAGAGTTAGCGCAGGAATACTTCGCGGACGGCGTCGTGGAGGACATAATAACGGCGCTCAGTCGCTTTCGATCCTTCGCTGTAATCGCTCGAAATTCCTCCTTCATCTACAAGGACCGCGCAGACGTCCGCCAGGCGGCTCGTGAACTTGGTGTCCGTTACGTCCTTGAGGGCAGCATTCGGAAAGCCGGCACACGGCTGCGTATCACCGCGCAACTCGTCGAGGGAAGAACCGGCGCACACCTCTGGGCCGAGCACTATGATGGCTCGGCCGAGGATGTTTTTGACTTCCAGGATCACATTACGGAAAGCGTGGTCGCCATCGTCGAACCACACATCAAAAGCGCGGAAATTGCCCGTTCCCGGAGAGAGCGCCCGGGCAGCGCCGAGGCATACGATATGTACCTTCAAGCGCTAGAGAACCTGCATGCTAGCGAACCGGATAGGAATACCGTTGGGCTCTCGTTGATACAAAAGGCGATCGAAATCGAGCCAAGCAATGCGACCTACCTCGCCTTTGGCGTCATACTACTGATGCAGCGCGCCGTTTTGGGATGGAACTTTCCCAGCGCTGCCGATGACCGGGCACTGTGTATGAACTTTATCGAACGTGCCCTGTCCACGGGCAATGGCGACGCGACAGTAGTGGCCACGTGCGGCAACGCTCTTATCCAGTATTTACGAGAATACGATCGGGGGGTCGAACTTGTCCAACGGGCCGTCGCCATGAATCCAAACAACTTGGATGTGGTGAATGTCGCGGGTGTTGCCAATCTTCTCTGCGGTAGCCTCGACGAAGCAAGCGCATACTTCCTTCGTGCTGAGCGGCTCAGTGCAACCGGGATGGGGTCGCACTGGAGCTTGACCGGCCTCGCCCACGCCGAGTTGGTGCGCGGCAATCTGGAGCAAGCACTGGTCTGGGCGGGCAAGTCGCTGGCGGCCAATCAACACTACGGTCCATGTTTTTGGATGCTAATCGCGGCCAATGCACGGCTCGGTCGCATTGACGAGGCCCGAAGACATCTCGCCAGTTTGCTCGCTATTTCACCCACGATCTCTGTCGCCAGCATACGCGAAGGTCAAGCCGCCAAAATTCCGGGTCGGATTGAGCCAATCCTGGAAGGACTGCTGCTCGCTGGCATGTGCCGAGGCGAATGAGGCCACGACGTTGGCGTTGCAAATCGCTTCTTGCTGTACCCCGGAAAGGATCAGGTTTATAATTTTTCCGCCAAAAAATTAGCCTGGGGAGGGACCCATGCGCGGGCTGATAGGAAGCGTGGCGATCTACTTCAGCACTCTTGCGATGTCCTACGGCGGTCCGCTTCACGATGCCGCCAAGAGCGGTGATTTGGTCGCGCTCGCGGCATTGCTGGATGCTGGAACAGACATTGAGGAACAGGATAAAGGAGCCACGCCTCTCGTTGTCGCGGTGCGTAGCGGCCATGCCGATGCAGCAGAAATTCTGATCAAGCGCGGGGCCGACGTGAACAAGGAGTCCGCACTTGGATTGCCTCTTACCGCTGCCGTCTTGACGGCGTCTCCGGGCCTCGTCCGGTTGCTGGTTGCGAATGGCGCCGACCCCAATGCCGCCGCGCGTGGCGAGCGGATGTTACATTTCGCGGTCGCCAGTAACTGCCTCGACTGCGTCAAGGCGCTCGTTGAAGCGGGCGCAGACGTCAACGCCATCTGGGTGCGGGGTGATCCCAAGCGCAATCCCTCTATCATAACGCCTTACCACCTCGCGAAACATGACGATCATGCGGAGATTGCCGACTACCTCCTGAACAACGGCGTCATTGTTCAGAAACCCCAGCCGATTTCAGCGAAACTGGCGAACGGTGATCCGATCAAAGGGGCAGCCTTCTTCGCCTCCAATTGCGCCAATTGCCATGTCACTGGCGTGAAGGACCCGCCAAGAAGGGGCCCGAACCTGTGGAATGTCGTAGGACGCAAGAAGGCCTCGACGCCGTTCGGCGGCTACTCCAAGACGCTGAGAGGCTGGTCAGGTTCCTGGACATACGAGGACCTCAACATCTTCATCGCCGGTCCTACGCTCACAACGCCGGGGGTAGATATGGACGTCGGTGGCGCACCCGACGAAGCGGATCGGCTAAACGTGATCGCCTATTTGAGAACGCTCAGCGACTCGCCCGTTCCGCTGCCCTGAACGGCGTCGATTGGAGAGGAGAGATAAGGCGGCTTGAGGGTCTTCGAATTTCTCCAAGCCGTCTGTAAGTCGAACCTATCGTACGCGGTACAATCCCCGTTTTCATACGCTTCTACCGCCATCATTTGGTCGACGAAGTTCACGGCGGCTCCGGGTGCTGCTCTCAATTAGGACGAGCTCAACACCAGCAGCCTATTGGCGCGCGAATTTGGAAGCGGCGTCACACGCAGTGCTTGGCGGACCCGTTCGGATGTGTCAGACTATCAACGCCGTAGAGCGCGAAATTGCCCTGCATCAGATGGTAAACCTTCGCTCGCTATCTCGAAAGTCCGTTTGCATCTTCGCCCCGACGGACTATTGCTCGCGGGCATGCGCTGAGGCGCCACGGCTACCGCATCAAAACGAGATCCGCTTTCCAACAGACAATGGTACGATCTTGCTGTCGCCAAAAGCGTTCGCCAGCGCGTTCATGGCTCGCCACCCGGTGCAATGGCCCGCAGCGATGGTGGCAAGGTCGAACGACGCCAACGCTTCGACGGTTGCCGGGATGATCCGCTCGTTCTGTCCGACAAGATGCAGCCCGCCCACGACGGCATGGAGCGGCACACCGGGAAGGCTCGACTTTGCGTGCGTCAGTACATTGATCACGCCCGCATGTGAGCAGGCGCTGAAAATGACCAGGCCTTTCCCGGTAACGTTCACGGCCAGGAAGCGCTCATCCATCATCAGCTCGTCCTGCACCCATTCGCTGCCGTCCGTTGACTGCCGATATTGGCCGGGAAATCCCCGTTCGAAAGCGGTCACGCGGTGTATCTCGCCGCTCACGTAAGCCGATCCTTCCAATAACAGCTGCGGCTCCCTCGTATTGACCGTGGCAGCGCCGAAGGAGGCAAGTTCTTCCAAGCTGGCCACGTCTTCCATGAGGCGCAACGACCCATCTTGCCGCTTGAGGGCACGTTTCCCGAACATGTCCGGATGGACGTAGCAGGCGACCGGATTGCCCCCATTGCGGTCCCGGATGAGTTGCAAGGCACAAAGCATCGCTCCGCAATGATCCCAGTGGCCGTGCGATAGAACAATTGCCTCAACACGCCCAAGCTCGACGCCAAGCCGCGCGACGTTCTGCTCGAGGACGCGGTCTTCGGGACCGGTGTCGAATAGTATTGTTCTCGTGACGCCTCCTTGATGAATGGTAACGAGACAAGCCAGACCGTGGGCCGCGCAACATAGGCATTTGCCGCCCATGATCCACATCCCACGACGCCGCCGCTCTATGGCCGCGATCTCCGTCTCCACAAATGAAGGCACCGTGGAAAGATTGTCTGTGAGATTGTCGACAAGAACCCGAACCTCGACGCTGTCAACCGCCATTAGCCCGTTCATCAGACCCTCCGTGCCTCGAAATGTCTGTGGGACTGGTTACCAACCTGACTGCGATTCTATCACCGAATGCGCGGTCCCCCAAACAAGGCGTCACGCCCGCGATGACGCCGGCGCGGGCCTTCTCGCGCTCAACACCAGGGACCGAAACAGGGGCCACTTGCCTAACGATGCTTAGAGAAGAACCACAATCGAACCTCGTCGCCTGGCACCATAAGGGCTGTTTGCATCGTCAAGGCTGTGATGCACCGGCGGCCTTTCGCGTTATCTGAACCGATCCCGATTATGGTCACACGGTCTTTGATGCCTGCTCGTGATAGCTGTCCGCTGCAAGGTTGTCCCCGGCAACCTTTGCAAGGGTAGCCAGATTGTAAAGCGTGTTCCTGTCGCCCGGCCGATGTCGCAGAGCGGCGAGATAGTAGGTTTCGGCACCAGCGACATCGCCGTTTTCTTGGAGAAGGATCGCCAGGTTATTGAGTGCCTCGACATAGTTCGCGCGTGCCCGAATCGCCGCCCGGTAATGCGCTTCTGCTTGCACACGATCTCGGCTTTCGAGAAACATGGCATAGTTGAAATGAGCTTCCGGAGATTCGGGTGACGCTTTGAGCGCCGCTTGATAGTGATGGTCAGCCCTTGCCGTATTGCCTCCTGCTTCGAGGAAAATAGCGTAGTTGTTGTGGGCTTCCGCAAAGCCGGGGCGAAGCTGAAGTACCGCTTCGTAATGGCGTTCAGCTTCGATCCGGTCGTTGCTGCGCTCGAAAAGGCCAGCAAGGCGCAACCACGCGTCGACATATTCCGGTCGAAATTTTATCGCGTCTCTGTAGTGTATCTCTGCCTGATCGAGATCGCCCCCCTCTTCGAGCAGAATCGCGAAGTTGTAGTGTGCTTCGGGATAGCGAGGCCACAACCGGAGTGCGGCGTTGTACTGTTCAGCGGCACCAAGTTGATCACCAGATGATTTCAGCAGTACCCCGAGGTTGTTGTGAGCTTCGGGATAGTTCGCGCGAAGCTCCAGCGCCCGCTCATAGCATCGGCGTTCAACTTCCGTGGAATTGCCCTCGCCGACCCGTTGCTGCCCGACCCCCGTGAGGAACCAATCTTCGGCCGTCATCCGATCCTCAGGCCTCGCAGCAAGCGCCGTGTGGTCGATCGAGATAAGACGATAGAGCTGTCGCCTCGGCAGGAAGTCGCCCTTCAACTCGCAAGTCTCCGCCTCCTCAAACTCGTACGCAGGCAGGTCAATCAGGTCTAGAATGGTCTGGGTGACGAACAGCGAGTCGGGGGAGGCACATGATTCAACACGTTTGGCTATATTGAGGAAGCGGCCGATCCACGCATCGCTGTCTTCGATGCGCGAACATTCGCCGAAATGGCAGCCGACCCGGATCGGAAGGTCGTCGGCGCTGTCTTTCGTCAAATATCTCCGACGCTGTTTCCAGAACGCAATGAGTTTCAATCCAAAGTGGACTGCGACGTCGGCGCATTCGAATAGAAAAAGATGGCCGTCCCCTGTAAAGTTCTCATGCCGCCTCCCATACTGGCTGGCGA
The DNA here is from genome assembly GCF_056394785.1 of Rhizobium sp. 10N414. Lineage (NCBI taxonomy): Bacteria > Pseudomonadati > Pseudomonadota > Alphaproteobacteria > Hyphomicrobiales > Rhizobiaceae > Rhizobium > Rhizobium sp. 10N414. Next base: position 9,964 of record NZ_JBFTIN010000068.1, read on the forward strand.
GAGTCTGGGACAGATACCGATACTCGGTGATGACGTTTGTTACCGCGTCACGCGAGACTCTGTTCCAGACAACCGAATGCCTGACTAGATCGGTGAAAACGGCGGCGAAGTAGATGTCCATGATTCACTTGCCAGAACCACCTGTGAGGTTTCCATCATGCCACAGTATATGGTTGAAAGACATCTGCCTGGCATTACTCCGGAACAGCTTGGCGCAGCAGCTTCCCGAGCAAAAAAGGTCACGGCCGAAATGACCGACCAAGGAACGCCAGTGCGCTATCTACGTTCGACGTTCGTTCCATCGGAGGAAAGATCCTTCTGTCTCTTCGACGCGCCGACAAAGCGTGACGTCGAGGAAGCGAACAGGCTCGCTGAAATACCCTTGGTCCGAATTACTGAGGTGAGGCACATCGCGGCGGAGGACTTCACTAGTGCGCATAGGCGGATGCTTTAGGATCGAAACAGATTTTTGTACTGTGAGGGCTGAGATCTGAGATATTGCGGAGGCGCCGACACCTGCCCTCCAAGAACGGCTGCCGCGTGCCAAGGCCAACGAGGGTCGTAGAGCGCGGCTCTTGCTATTGCGATGAGATCCGCGTCTCCGGTAGACACAATCTCCTCAGCCTGAGCAGGCTCGGTCAACCCTACGGCGACAACCGGGATCTTGATCTCATTCTTGATGGCCCGTGCAAGCGGAACCTGATCTTCCCAGGCGTCCGAACTCAGCGGCCAGCCGTGGCTGAACCCGATGGGATCGCCAGCGCCCCGATCGTTGAAGAAAATTTCTGCACAGACTTTCGTTTGTAGGCGGTGTTTAGACCGCATCTTTCGGATCAGTGCGTGATTGCTTAAAGTTACGCCGCGATGATTGGGCGAGCGTTTCGATGGCGAGAGCGGCGAAGTTTCCGGCATGGGAGGATATGATTTGAACGAGACACAATACCTGTGGGAATGGCGCGAGAAGATCGCAAATCTCTACTACGAGGTACGTTCTGGCCCGGACGTGGTTGCTGCCTGGAGGCTTTGGTGCGACACCCGTTCGACCCTGTTTCGCGACCATCCTCAGTCGCCAATCGAATTGGCGGACCGCAAGACGTTCGAAGGGCCGACGACATTTTCTTATGATCCCTCGTTGCGCTTGACGGTACAGCTTGTCGCAGTCACGCCGGACCGGATAACCGTCGCAACTGGAGTGGATGGTGACCTGTCGATGCATGCGTTCTCTCGTACATCGGGGCTGGAGGCCAGATTGGGCGGCGAATTAACCCTTTACTGGATTGAGGGGTACGGCGGTGGCGTGTTCCTGCCGTTTGTCGACGCGACCTCAGGGACCGAGACATATGGCGGTGGCCGATATCTCTTCGACACCATCAAGGGAGCGGATCTCGGAGTTGTCCGTCCAGACGGCGCATTGATACTCGATTTCAATTTCTCCTATTTTCCTTCGTGCGCCTATTCATCCCGCTATGTCTGTCCATTAGCGCCATCGGACAATCGACTGAAAGGCGCGGTGAGAGCCGGTGAACGGCTACCTGTCTCGAAACGATAAACGCCGAGTTCAGAGGCCTTGAATCTCCGTAGCCGGGCATTCAGAAGGCGTCGCCGTGCGCGTATTTCCGTTCCGAATAATACCGTTGTGACAGAGATCTTTCACGCGCAACGCCAATGAACGGTATGATCCGGTTTGAGGCGAGACTGCAGGAGAACGTCTTCGTTAACTGATGAGTTTGTATCCCGAGGGGCAGCGCGCTTTACGAGATCACGACCATGGTGGAACTATGGCTCCAGATTGGAGGAAACGTACCAATCGAGCTTATCGATTTCACAATCCGTGGTGAGCCCGAGGCAGTTGACGTAGAACCCGACGACAAGGACTGCTGATTGGAGGTCCCTCGCCTCAGTTATCCCACGAATTGACCGCCGGAACGGTGTTTTTTGTTTCCCCCAAGGGGAAGAGGCAAGCTGGAGTTCCAGCCTGCCCCTAACCTCACCCACACTGGCAAACGAGAGCGGCGAGAGCTTTCTCGGAAGCGATCGACCCCGGCTCTTGGGGGCTACGCTGCCACTTCCTTGGCAAGTGTAGTTTTCACCCTTGGAACCACTTCTTCCCCGAATAGCCTGATGCTCTGGACCAATTTCTCATGCGGCATCGTTCCGATGCTGTATTTCAGCTGGAACCTCTGAATGCCAAGGTTCTCGATAACCGGCGCAAGCTTTGCGGCGACGCTCTCCGGTGAGCCGACATACAGCGAGCCCTGATCGATTTCGGCTTCGTAGTCTCTCTCGCTGACAGGACCCCAGCCCCGTTCACGGCCAATACGATCTCGCATGGCGCGGAAGTGCGGCCAGAACTCCGCTTTTGCAGCGGCATCGGTCTCGGCGATATAGCCCGGAGAATGAACACCAACGGGAATTGCCGGATGCTTTAGCTGCTCATTGGCGTTACGATATAGATCGACGAATGGCTTGAAACGATAAGGGCTCCCGCCGATGATGGCTAGCATCATCGGAAGTCCATACTGCGCGGCACGAATGACGGAATCTGGGCTTCCGCCAACGCCAAGCCACGTCTTCAGCGGGCCTTTCTCGACAAGGGGAAACACGCGCTGACCATTCAAAGGCGGCCGCGTCATCCCCGTCCAGCTAACTGGCTTCTGCTCAAGGAGCTGGGCGAAAAGCTCGACCTTCTCCTCAAACAGCTTGTCGTAGTCGGACAACGAATATCCAAAGAGTGGGAAAGACTCAGTGAAAGACCCCCTGCCCAGGATGACCTCTGCGCGGCCGTTGGACGCTGCGTCGACAGTTGCGAACCGCTGATAAACGCGCACGGGGTCGTCCGAACTCAGCACCGTGACGGCCGAACCCAGCTTGATCCTATCTGTCACCGTCGCAACGGCCGCAAGGACAGTTTCCGGGCTGGATACCGCGAAATCCTCGCGATGGTGTTCGCCAATCCCGAAGAAATCGATCCCAACCTGGTCGGCTGCCACGGCCTCCTTGATGACATTCCGGATGACCTGAGCATACGTTTCAGGCTGGCCGTTGGCGTCGTGTGTTACGTCCCCAAAGGTATCGACGCCGAATTCTACATTTGACTTTGTCATGCTTGTTGTCCCACGGGCCAAGCCGACGGTAACCGTCGACGCCCAATCGTTTGGATTTTGGGATCTTAGTTGGGGTGCCGCCTAGTAAAGCGGAATGGCGAAAAACTAGATCGTTATCATCGAAGAGTTAGAAGATATGCGGGGTCCCCAAGATGGGACGAGCACCTTGGGGCACACGATCAACGTGAGTAGCCTCGTCAAGCAGAACCGGCGGCCAGGGCTTCCCCGCTGGCTTTGACCACGGCATCCACTGTGATGCCGAACTTGTTGTAGACGTCATCGATCTTTCCGGATGCGCCGAAACTATGCATACCCACGAACCGACCATTGAACCCGAGATATCGGTCCCAGCTGTCCTGGACGGCAGCCTCTACAGCGACCCTCGCAGATCCCGCGCCGAGTACCTTCCTCTTGTACTCGGGCGCCTGAGCCTCGAACAATAGTCGGCATGGCATCGAGACGACGGCGGTCCGAATACCTCCGGCCTGCAACCGATCCCGAGCTTGGACTGCCAGATGGAGTTCTGAGCCGGTCGCCATGATAGTCAGCTGACGCTCGCCGCCTTCGGCTTCCAGCAGCACGTACCCGCCTTTGGCTGACAGGTTTTCGCTTCCAGGGTCCCTGCGCAGCAATGGCATTGGCTGCCGGGACAGTGCGATGAGAGCAGCTCTGCGGGGAGCGTCGAGAATTGCTTCCCAGCATTCTGCCGTTTCAATCGGATCACCCGGACGGTAAACAGCGAGCCCTGGGATTGCCCGAAGTGCGGACAGATGCTCGACTGGCTGATGGGTCGGCCCATCTTCGCCCAGGCCGATAGAATCGTGCGTCATCACAAAGATCGAGCGGATTTCCATCATGGCGGCAAGGCGAATGGCAGGTCGCGCGTAATCAGAGAACGTCAGGAACGTGCCGCCGTACGGAATCAATCCCCCGTGAAGGGCGATGCCATTGATCGTGGCGGCCATACCATGCTCGCGGGCGCCATAATGGATGTAGGAGCCCGCATACTGACCGGGGGCGATCTCGACCTGGGACTTGGCTTTCGTGTTGTTGGACGGCGTCAGATCGGCTGAACCACCGATCAGCTCCGGTACGGCCTCGGCCAAGTGATTAAGGACGGTACCACTGGCTTGGCGAGTGGCCATATCCTTCTCGCTTGCCAGCAACTCACTTTTGGCCGCCTCGATCGACTTGCGCCAGTCGTGCGGCAACTCACCTTTCATCCGGCGCGCGAACTCCGTGCGGATTTCCTCGTTCGCGGTTTGGACGCGCACTGCCCACGCCATCCGCTGGTTTTGCCCCTTTGAGCCAATGGAGCGCCACGCCTCAAGCAGGTCACCTGGGATCTCGAACGGAGGCGGCGACCAGTTCAGGATCTTTCTTGCGCCCGCAATCTCTTCCTCCCCTGGCGCATCACTGTGCGCTTTCTGGGTGCCGGCCTTTGTCGGGAAGCCGAAACCGATGATCGTCTTGCAGGCGATCATCGACGGTCGGTCGGTGACCTTCCGCGCCTCGATGATCGCTGCCCTGATAGCATCGGTATCGTGCCCGTCGATCTGCAGGACATGCCAGTTGGCCGAACGGAAACGCGCCTGATGGTCATCGGACTCGGCGAGGCTGGTCGCGCCGTCGATGGAAATCGAGTTGTCATCCCAGAAATAGATGAGCTTCCCGAGTTTCAGGTGACCTGCGAGCGCGATGGCTTCCTGGCTGATACCTTCCATCAGGCAACCGTCGCCATGGAAGACGTAGGTGTAATGGTTCGAAAGATCGTCGCCGAACTTTGCGTTCATGATCCGCTCGGCCAGGGCTATGCCGACCCCGTTGGCCAGCCCCTGCCCCAGTGGACCGGTCGTCGTTTCGATACCTGTCGCGTGATGGTATTCTGGGTGCCCTGCTGTTCGCGAACCGATTTGGCGAAAATTCTTGATCTCATCGATGGTCATATCCTCGTAGCCGGTCAGATACAGAAGGCTGTAGAGCAGCATCGAGCCATGACCGTTCGAGATCAGGAACCGGTCACGGTCGTACCAGTATGGGTCCTTGCTATCGAACTTCATGAATTCAGAGAAAAGCACGGCCGCGATGTCTGCCATGCCCATTGGCATGCCGGGGTGACCGCTTTTGGCCCTCTGGACCGCGTCCATGGAAAGGAACCGAATGCAGTTGGCGAGCTTGCGGAGGTGGGGGTCTTTGGGCGCGGGAACAGATGCGGTCGTATCGGGCATGGGTGGTATCTCCTAGTTCGGACCGAGTATCTCGCTCGGAGATAGGGCGAGGACGAAGGAGCGACAGAATGGTGACGCGTCAGCGACTATGGGTCACACATCAGAAGGTGGACTGGCTGTCCCCGGAATGTCAAAGCTGGAAGCTGCGGGAACAGCCGCTTGGAAAAGCGTTCTCAATTTACTTACGCATCTTCGCGGGCTTGCTCATCACAACCAACGCGACGCCTCTCAGTTTGACCGAGCACCCGCCACAGAAGGCAAATTTCACCTCGTCGGCTTGCGAACGCTAAGCATCACGCACATGCCGTTCCGGTAAAGATTGAATGCTTGGCAGGATGAGGTGGAGACGCACTGGTCCTGACAGGTAGCGAGACTGCCCCCGCAAACTTTGCAAAAGGCTTACCCAAGACTTCGACGTCTTTGCTGGTTCGGAAGTCCAGACCAGGACCGTAGTCGTGGCCGATCCTTGTGATGTCTGTTTCCAAGCCCTTGTACCCCAAGACTTCTTCCGACGAAAAACGCATACGTTGCGGTGCTGCTAGCCACTACGCTGACCGCTTGCGCGACCACCACGCCTGCGTCCTCGCCTATGGAGGAGGCGCACCTGAACCGTTACGCTGGCGCAGAAGCTGTCGCCCGCAACTGTCCGGCCTTCGGCGGATACGGCTAGTTTGCAGCCATGTGGTCGGATGCCGAGAGCAAGTTGGCGCGAGCATGCGCACTGGGCGCTAAAGAAGCCGACATCAGGCAAGCCCGGGAGAGGATGAACGGGCAACTTCTGTCGGCGATCGTCCTTGTTGGCGCACCTGAGGCCTGCAGTAGCTTTGCCAACGGACTGGCATGGGCTGGGACGACCCCTGCTATCGTTGAGCCAAAGAAGACCGCAGCTACCAAGGGTAAGAAGTAGGGCTAGCGATAGTAGGCGGTAATGTCGCGCTTTGCGCAGGCGGCGCGTTTACTCCGGCTTCCATTGATACCGTTCGGGATGGGCCTCAACCTTGGCTTCCGTAATGCTTCCATCCTTACGACCGGTGGGGTCGACATACATCGCCCTGGCGGCCATCAATGCGTTGCAAAGTTCGGCTTCATCGGCGTCGAGGGTCGCCATAAACACGCGCTGTTCATCATCCGCCAGAGCAAGAAACTGCTCGTATTGATCAATAGCCTCGGGTTTGGCGCCGTCTCCAAAAGGCAGCCACTTGAGCCGAAGGCGTTGACGTAGGGTTGCCTCCTGCCGCTTCCTGCCTTTGCCATTGATGTGGTAGGTTTTGCCCTTTTCCAAAGTCATCTCGGTCAACCGAAGCTTCTTGGAGCTTCGTATGGTAGAGCACTCAACGTTTATTCGATAGTGGTTTATCGATAAGCGCGACAACTGGCCCGTCAGAGGCATCGTTTGCCGGCTGCCCCCCGCTAGGGGATGCGGCGCGCTGCCTTCGCCCGTCGTCGACCGAATTGCCATATCGCCCAAGCATGTCACGAAGCCATTGGTTTTCGGCCATTAGTTCTTTTCTTCGCTCGTCAACGCCCGCCGAGCATTTCAACCGGTCTGCCTGCCTAGAATGAACTGGGCGCTTGTCATTGCAAGCAACTCCCGGGCCGACAGGCAAACTGATTCCCTTTCGATCTATTTCTTCATCAAGGACTTCATCACAATCATCCACTCCCCTCGATTGGGCTTGAACGACGGCGTTATGCTTCCGAGAGTCACTTTCATAGAAACTGGACTCGCTTCCGGCCATCAGGTCATCGAGTTCTTGTATCCAGAGGTAATATTTCTCCCGCAAAGGATGGTCGTCGGCCAACGAAGCCAGCTTTGTTTGCGCTAAGCGCATTTTATCTCGATGCAATCGGATATCGATTTTCACTGCGCGTCCACCTCGCTATATCGAGGCAGAACATATAGTGAACATAAGCGGCGGTAAAGCTTGAGTCTTGAGCGGATAGTTCAAAAGAATCCGACACCCTGATTTTCTCTGCGGAACTCGACAGCAACGGAAAGCCACGGCAAGGGCTGCTGCAGCAGGCGCTAAGGGGCTTTATCTTTCAGACGACGACAACAAGCTCGTGTCGGATGCTGGTCCGGCCACACCGAAATCATTTGGTCCGCTTTTTGAGCCAACTGAGATCTGAGCTCAGTTATTTCGCCATCGATGTCTAACGCTGCGGCCGAAAACGTGTCGGCGACTGACCCACCCTTGGATGTTTTAGCCTTAGTAGCCGCGGCAGTGCGAGACTTGGGCGTTTTTAGCCGCCTAAAGGCCAACGGGAACGGAAGCGTCCCCTAAAAAGCTATCCGATGGCGGACATGGCGCACGCAGCCGTACTTTGCTACCCGCCCGTCGGCTGACGTCCATCTTTAGCTTCGGCGCGATTCCCCACAGGAAATCGCGCTTGCAGTTCCGAAAATCATGCGGCCTGAGAAGACAGGCTGGACGTTCTATACGCGATGAGATCTTCGATCGTGATTAGGTGGAGACCGTGTCGTTCAGCAAACACTTCCAGCTCGGGTAGCCGAGCCATCGTTCCGTCGTCGTTTGCCACTTCGCAGATCACTCCGGATGGTGAAAGACCAGCAAGCCGGGCAAGGTCAACCGCCGCTTCCGTGTGGCCCGGACGAGATAGAACGCCGTTTGGACGGGCTCTCAGCGGGAAGATATGTCCTGGACGCGCAAAATCCTCGGGACGAGAACCGTCAGTGACGAGGGCCCGAACGGTCGCTGCGCGATCGGCGGCAGAAATCCCGGTTGTTGTTTCTGGGATATAGTCCACGGACACGGTGAACGCCGTTTCGAGCACTTCGGTATTGCGCGAAACCATCAGGGGAATATCGAGTTCGTCGAGCCTTTCGCCTTCCATCGCGACGCAGATGAGGCCACGTGCGTAGTTCATCATGAACGCGATGGATTGAGGAGTGATTGCTTGGGAGGCAATCACGAGATCCCCTTCGTTTTCACGGTCGCGGTCATCGACAACAACGACGATCTCGCCACGGGCAATCGCGGCGATCGCATCATCAATCTTGGAAATTGCCATTCTCTTCTGCCTTTCAAGGGTTGCCGCGGTGAGCGGCGAGCATGGCCTTTAACAGCCACAATTTTTCCCTTGGGCGAACAAGATACAAGTCGTCGTCAAACACGACGACCCCTGCGTTGCTCTCTTCCATCCGGACTATGACCGTCGGCTCCGGCATCTCACCGGATCTGCTGACCCTTCGCTTTCGCGAAGGCGCTCGCGGGCTCCGAGTTGCCTCGATACCGCCGGTGGGGAATTACACCCCGCCCTGAGAACATGCGTAACATAGACATTCACTACATCAGTCCGCAAGAGAACGTCGCGATAAACTGCGGTGGAGAACATCCATCCGCAAAAGAGTGCACAGTCAAAGTACGTCATCCAAACCCTCGGCGGCATGGGAGATCCCTCCGTACAAACGCATGCGACGCAGCTGACGACTCGTCTTGCTCGTTTGACCGGCGCCAAACCAAAGCTGTTACCCGTACAAGGTGTGACACCGTCTCGGGAGGCAAAGCTGCTCATGCAAGCCGATCCGTTCGTCAGGGAGACAATCGACCTTTTCGGCAGCATAACGCTCGCGATTGTAGGCATCGGGCGCCGTCGAGCCGTCCGAGCTTCTCGCGCGATCTGGCAACATCTTTTCTTCGCGGGAACTCGCCGATCTAGCCCGCTTTTCTCACAGCGCCTCTGGTATTGATTGGGCGCGGTGTCGGGTGGCGTGGCGTCGATACCGGGGACGCGCGCGGTCGTCGCCGCGATGTGGGGCGTTTTGTTTGGGCCGGCGATGTATCCTCTGTCGTTGGCGGGAAGGGCTCGGGTCCGGCGGCATCATCGGGCCGCAGCGCATATTCGGGCGTGAGCCAGGGCAAATTCCTCGGCATAGGGGCAGGCCGAAGCCATCGCGACCTTGATGCGGCGGACCGAGATGCGGACCTGGGCGCCGATCTTCAAGAGCTTCAATCGGATCGTGCCGCAGGTGGCATCGGCAAGGCGGCTACCGGTGAGGCCGAGGCGGCGTAGCGCACAGATCAGCACATAGGCCAAGGATGCAAACCAGAGCCGCAACTGATTGGCGAGCATGGTGTGGGCGCTGGTGCGGTCGGCATAGAGATCGAGCTGGCATTCCTTGATGCGGTTCTCCATGTCGCCGCGCGCGCAGTAGAGCTCCTCGTAAAGCGGTTGTGCCTCCCAGTATTCCGGTTCCAGCGAGGTGACGATGAAGCGCGGATTGGCCCCCGCCACCGTCCATTCGGCCTTGGCCACCACCCGCCGTCGGCATGACCAGCTGTCCTTCGTCGACCACAGGAAGTCGCGGAAGACGCGGGCAGCCTGGCCGCTTGCCTTGGCCGCAAAGCTCGCTTCCTCCAGGGCCTCGGCGATCTTCTTTTCCAACCGCTTGTTGCGGGCAAGGCCAAATACATAGTCGACGCCGTTTGCCTCGCACCAGTCCATCAGTTCGTCGCGGGCAAAGCCGGAATCGGCCCGCAGGATGATGCGGACGTTGGGCCAGCGCGCGCGGATCTGCTTGACGATCCGCCCGACCTCCTCGACCGCGCCGGCGCTGGCGTCGATATTGGAGCGCCGCAACTTGGCCGCCAGCAGATGCCGGCCGCAGAAGATGTAGAGCGGCAAATAGCAATAGCCGTCATAATAGCCGTGGAAGAACCGCCCTTCCTGATGGCCGTGCAGCGGATCGTCGGTGGCGTCGAGATCGAGCACGATCTCCTCCGGCGGCCTGTCATGTGCATCCACGAACAGCTCTACGAACAGCGCTTCCAGCGCCGCTGCGTCATAGGCGATCTTATGATAGCGCGTCGGCGCACCGGGGCGGCCGTGCTCCAGCCGGTTCAACGTGGATTTGCCGGCAAGCACCGCACAGTCTTGTCGCTTCGGCGTCAGCCGCTCCGACAGCAGCGCAAGTACCGGGTCGTGGCGCAGCGTGTCGTGATCGTCGACATCCTCGTAGCCCAGCGCGATCGCCGCAATGCGCTGCCCGACCAGCGTGCGCATGCTGTGGACCGTGCACTTCGGATCGCGGCCATCAACGAAGCAGCCGGCCACCCGGTCGAATAGCCCGATGGCCCCATCGACGTGGCGAAGCAGCAGCGCACCGGCATCCGAGGTGATCGCGCCGCCGTCAAAACCAGCGATAACTTTGTGACCGTCGAAGCCTTCAAATGCGAGCTGAGCGGAGATACAGTGTGTTTGCATCGGGCCTCCGTAACGAATCTGGTAAGCCTTTGTCGCAAAAGCAGTTTCTCAGATTCGCGGGCCCGATGCACCCTTTACTTTGAGAGATTCAGGCTA
>NZ_JBFTIN010000069.1:0-17586 GCF_056394785.1 Rhizobium sp. 10N414
TCGATCTCTTGCTCGCTCATCGCCAGCTCAATGACTCGCCGCCTTGGTGCCCTCAATGACTCGCCGCCTTGGTGCCATGATGAAACTCCTCATTTGAATAATCTCAAACCAGGAATCCACCAGCGCACGTCAGGTTCCATCAAACGCCGCTTTCATGGAATCGGTCGTCTAGGTGGCGTCGAAGACTATTGCCGCACCCGTGGCCTTGTCCGCGAGATTGAAGACACCCTTCGTAGTTCCGGCGAAATCGACATGAAGCTTTGCCGTCTTCAGGACAAGGCGATGCAAACGGCCCGGCAGCTTGCCGCAGAATATGGCTTGTCGCCCGTATCGCGCGCCCGTGTCGGTAGCGCAGCGACCGACGATCACGACAGCGACAATCCGCTGAAGGTGCATTGATGGCGAGCACCTATCCTTCATGGATTTTTGACGGCAGTCCGATTGATGACCCGTTCGGCTATGGCGAGCGTGCCGTGAAGTTCCTCCGGTTGCTGAAGCACCCGAACAGCAGCGCGCCGAAGTCCGCTTTTCAGCTTCACGATTGGCAGGAGCGCATTGTTCGCCGCATCTACGGACCCCGGCACCCGGACGGCAGGCGCATTGTCGAAACTGTTTTTTGGATGATCCCGCGCGGCAATCGCAAGACCAGTCTCGCCGCGGCGCTCGCACTTCTTCATACCATCGGCCCGGAGCGCGTTCCTGCCGGACAGGTGATCTTTGCCGCGTCCGACCGTGAACAGGCCGGGCTTGGCTTCAAGGAAGCCGCGAACATCGTCCGTATGGACAAGCGCCTTGTCGCCGCAACCCGCATCTATGACGCACACAACAGCGCCAAGAAGATCGCCCTTAAGGCCGAAGGCGTCGAACTTCAGGCCATTTCCAGCGACGGCGCAGCGCAGCACGGTAAGACGCCTAGCTTCGTGCTTGTCGATGAAATCCACGTTTGGAAGGGTCGCGACCTTTGGGAAGCGCTCAAGTCCGGTATGGTCAAGACCAGCGGCACGCTTATGGTGATCGCCACGACTGCCGGACGCGGTTCCGAAAATCTCGGCTTCACGGAATACGACTATGCCCGCAAGGTAGCGCGCGGCGAAATCGAAAACCCGGCTTATCTGCCGATCATTTTCGAAGCAGCGCCCGGCGACGATTGGCAGGATGAAGCCGTTTGGCATCGCTGCAATCCCGGCCTTGCCCACGGCTTCCCCAATTTGAACGCCTTACGCACGGCAGCGAAGGAAGCAGCCGATCGCCCGGCAGAGCGTTTCGCGTTCCAGCAGTTCAACCTCAATATCTGGCAGGCAGCTTCCCGCGATCCGCTGTTCGATATGGGAGTTTATGACGCCGGGCTTGATCCGCACTTCGATCTTGCCGACTTGTCCGGCCTGCCGTGCTTCCTTGGCGTCGATATGTCAGTGAACGGTGACTTGACCGCAGTCGTTGGCGCATGGCGTCACGATGATCGCCGCATCACGGTTCACCCGTGGTTCTTTGTGCCCGGCGAAGACCTGAAGGGACGTTCGCAGCGTGACGGCGTTCCTTATGAGCAGTGGCGCGACGAAGGCTTGATAACTGTCATTGACGGCCCGGTGATCGAACCGAAAGTGGTCGAAACGCACATTCGCGAGATTTGCGCCGATAATGACGACGTGCGGGAAATCGCCTTTGACCCGCACCTTGCCCGGATGACGATGCAGCGCCTTCATGATGACGGCTTGCCCGCAATCGAGATGCGACAGGCACCGCTCACGATGGGACCGGCTATCGGGCACCTTGAACGCACCGTGAATGGCCGCATGATCCGGCACAACGGGCACCCTATCCTTCGCCATCACTTTGATAGCGTCGTTGCCAGCCGCAACGATACCGGCCTTGTTCGGATGCACAAGGGAAAGAAGACCGACCGCATTGACGGCGCAGTTGCCGCTGCAATGGCCGTTGCGCGCGCCATCGCGAACGATAACCAACGCTCAATTCTCGACATAGACCCCGACGAACTGGACCGCATTTGGTCCGAAGCTGAAGCAGCATAGGAAATTTTAGCAATGGATGATACGCAGCGCCTTGTTGTCAGCCTTGAGGCCCGCATGACGAAGTATGAGCGGGACATGGCACGCGCCCGCTCTGCAACGAACGACCACTTCAAGAAGATGGAAGGCCGCGCCCGGCAGTCCGCAGAGAACATGGAAAAGACGCTTGGTAAGGCGTCCGCGTCTATCGGCGCGAAGCTGGAAGGCATCTTCGCCCCGCTCATGAAGGGCGGCGCTCTCGTCGCGGGCGTGGGCGGCGCGGCTATCGCTCTCAAGGAAATCGCCGATAGCGTCGCCGAAGTTGACCGGGAAGCCCGTAAGGCTGGCGTCTCTTCGAAGGTTTGGCAGCAGTGGACCTACGTTGCGACCGCGACCGGGATGAGCATTGACGGCGTAACCGACGCCCTCAAGGAACTGAATATTCGCGGCGACGAATTCGCCAAGACTAGCAAGGGCAGCGCCGAAGAAGCTTTTCAGCGGCTCGGCTATAGCGCGGTAGACGTTGCGCAGAAGCTGAAGGACCCGAACCGCTTCCTTGATGAGATTATCGGTAAGCTTCAGAAGATGGACGCGGCAGCGCAGACCCGTATCCTTGATGAGGTATTCGGCGGGACCGGCGCGGAAGATATGGCGAAGGTTCTCGGCCTGTCCGTCACCGAAATCCAGAAGATGCGCAGCGAGGCCGCAACCTTCACTGACGAACAGATTGTGTCCGCGAAGAAGATCGATCGCGAGTTTTCGACCATGTGGCGTAACTTCACCGTCTACGCCAAGCAGGCAGCAGTTGAAGGCGTCAACGTCGCGTCGAAGATCATCAGCGCTCTTAATGACCCTTCCGGGGGAGCGCGTGACCGCGCCGTTTCGGCTTACACTAGCCCGGAACAGCAGCTTAAGCGCCTTCAGGAGCAGCGCGCGAAGATCGCTCGCCAGATCGCAGACACCGAAGCCGATACTTCTAGCGTCATGAAGGAAGCAGAGCTTCGCCAGCTTCGCGCAGCACTTGCGGCCCTTGATGAGCAGATTACCGACCTCACGGGCGGCAGCGACGAATTCAAGGCAGCACTCAAGGAACTGTCCGCAGCTAGCAACAGCCTGTCCGGCGCGTTCGTTGGCAACGTCACGGCAGCGGCAAACTTTAAGACGGCGCTCGCCGACCTGAAGAAGCTTGTGCCGGAACTCAAGGCCGAACTGGATTCGCTCGCCACGACGGACGGCATTGATGCGGCTTATCAGCGTGCCGTTGGCAATGCCCGGACGATGGGCGAAGTCATGAACGCGACCGCCCTCGCAAACCGCGCCAAGAGCATCGCCCGGTTCGGCAAGCACGATAATATTCTGGACCTCATTGCAGCCGTCGAGAGCGGCGGGGACTATAATTCGACCCTCGATAATGGCCGCTGGACGGGCGGCGCTCAGAACCTTGTTAGTATGACGCTTGATCAGGTCCGTGCACTTCAGAAGAAGATGCTCGCCGACCCGGCAAACCGAGCCCTCTATGGCGATGGCAAGGGCTCTTCGGCGCTTGGCCGTTATCAGATCGTCGGCGATACTCTTGAGGGGCTTATCAAGGAACTTGGCCTTTCCGGTGATCGGCTCTTTGATGAGAAGACCCAGGACGAACTTGCCCGCGCGTTGCTACGCCGTCGTGGTAGCGATCCCGCATCCCTTCGGCAGGAATGGACCGGCTTGAACCGCGTTGACGATGGCACCATTCGCAACGCCTATGCCGGAACGCCGACCGCATCGCAGAAGCTCGACCCGACCGACAGCGAAAAGCAGAAGACCGAACTGATTAAGCAGCAAGACGCAGCGCGCAAGAGCTTGAACCAGACGGTGCAGGAAGGCTTGGACCTTGCCCGTTTCGAACAGTCGATTTCCGGCATGACGGCGCAACAGCAGCGCCTTGAGCTTGCCGTCTATCAGGCGCAGCAGGAAGCAAAGCGCGCGGGTATCACGCTCACCGACGCCGAACTTCAGAAAATCCGCGAAAAGATTACGCTCACGCAGCAGTTGGACGGCGAAAATCAGAAGGTTGCGCTTTCGACCGAAGGCTTGAAGACGGCAGAGCAGTATTTCGCGGAAAGCTTCACTAGCACGCTTTCCGGGCTTCTCACCGGCACGCAGAGCTTGAACGGTGCGCTTAAGAGCCTGCTTAACAACCTCGTCGACGCGACCCTTCAGGCCGCGCTTCTCGGCAAGGGACCGCTTGCCGGGCTTTTCGGTGGAACCGGAACCGGCATCCTTGGCAAGATTTTCGGATGGGCCGAAGGCGGGTATACCGGCGACGGCGGGAAGTATGAACCGGCAGGCGTCGTGCATCGTGGCGAATACGTCATGAGCAAGAAGGCAACTAGCCGGATCGGCGTCGGCAACCTTGAAGCACTTCATCGTGGCGCACTCGGCGGGTTTGCCGAAGGCGGCTATGTCGGCGGCGCGCCCGCAATCCGCAAGCCGGACCTGAAGCCCTCAAACGGCAATACCGTGCAGGCGATCTCGATTTCTGCACCGATCACCGTCAACGGCAGTGCCGGAACGCCGGAGCAGAATTCCGACCTTGCGAAGCAGATGGGGCGGCAGTTGGAACAGTCCATGCGCGGCCTTGTCGCCGATGAACTTCGGCGTCAGACTCGGCCCGGCGCATTCGGCAACACGAGGAGCCGCTAATTTGACTCATAGCGAGGCACCTGCGCGCTTTGCGCGCCCCGATGTGTCTTGGCTTATCCGGCACCCTAAACGCCTCTCATGGACTCGCTACGGTCGAAACTTTCGGGATTCACTTGAGGAATTATTTCCTCTATAATCGTGAAGATTAAAGATTGTAGCGGATTGAAGCACTTGCTCATCGATTTCGCTATAATACAAAAATGCCCTCGACAGCGTGCGTTTCTGTCGAGGGCTTGTATGCTGCTTCTGATTTCAGCGAGTTAAGATATAGGACTAAATTCCTTTATCGTCAACCCTATTTCAGCGGCTCCCCTTGCGGAGTGTCGTTAGCTCCAAGAGGACCATACTGGCCTTGGATGCGAGGGCGATACCGGGAACCTGACCGGCGCTATCAGTCAGCCAGAGACGAACGGAAGATCATGCTGACCGGCTCCCCGATGGAGAACATCGGACGCTTCAGCGGGTTATCGCCGCACCGGGAAACCGCGTGGAATGGATGCAATAAAAGATGGACGCAATGTGAAACGCTGACAGGATCAGCAACCACAACGTCCAGTCACGTGTCGATTGAAGGAAAGTCGAACGTGGCGCACCTACCGCTTTGCCCGCAAGGGCAGGATTACGGAGTGCTACTAGGCAAATGGAAGCCGCCTAGTGGGTCTAACGGACCAGAACTCTTCACCACCTGTTTGACGCAGAAATCCCCCTCGACTTGAACACCCGCCGACCCCGTGTCGGCTTTTATGTGTTGTTCAAGTCGAGGGGGAATAAGTCCTATTCCCGCAGGTTGTTATGATGTGATGACGATTAAGCAGATGCTGAAACAGTCCAGCGAGCGAAAGCGAGCGGGCAAGGCCGAAGGCCGCGCAGGGAGGGAGCCAGAGGCGACCGAGTAACGGTCACGTGGTCTTCATCGCTTTGCGTATCATGCTTAGGCCCGGCAATTTTCGCAAGTCCGCCAAAGTCTCCGGTCCGCCCTTTCGGTGCATCATGCGATGGCAATTAGCGCAGAGCACAGCGAAATCCTTGGCTGGATCCATTGGGACTACCTGATCACTTGGCAGGGACGATAGCGGAATTAGATGGTGCGCTTCGATGTAGTCTTGACCCGTGGCCCCATACACGGCCCCGAAGTTAAAGTCGCATCCCTGGCAAATGACCCCTAAAAGCTGCTTCACTTTTTTCGCAGCTTTCGGGTTGCGTTCTATGGAGCGATGGAATCGATAGCGGCGCCGTTCGTCCAAGGTCTCGTTGGGTGTGTCAGCCGCTTCCGGCTCGAAATCTATACTCGTTACACCGCCAAGTGCCGGGAGTGCCAAATAAAGCCTGAGGACATCGAGAAGATCGGTTGTAAGTTGAATGTCATCGGGCAAGCTCGCCAGATCATACGAAAAGCCCAGAATGTGGCCGGCCTCATAGCCGTCCGGCAGTGTGCCCGTCGCCTCGAGGTCAATGTCGTCTTGCCGCGCGTTGGTTGTGTGGCCTTGTAATCTGCTCCGGGCGAGACTTGCCCGGCGTCGCAACTCGTCGCGGTATGCTTTGCCGAATTCCGCATGAACAGCTGTCGTCCCTTGATTCAAAGAGAGATAAAGCCGGCTCATATCAGCTGAGAACAGGTAGACGATATAGTATCCAGTTGTCGCGCTTTCGGTAATCGCCCGGTTGAAAACTGCAATCCATGGCACTGCTGCCCAGTTCCCTTGCCCAGGGCTACCCGTTACCTTCAGGCCAGGCCTGCTCTGCCCCGGAAGGCGCGCCTCTACCTCCTCCTTCGCGTCATCACGTATAAAGGCGGCGAGCGCATTGTCCTTCAGTGGTTGGGAAGCTGCTGTAAGGAAATTCCGGGTGATGTGAAGAAATGCAGATCTCATTGTATGGCCTTAATGTTGAACCGTTCGCGTTATGGCTGCAATATCGGAGATAAGTAAATACTTACTTATCTATCTGATTAATTTGTATAATTCTCATTTTGTTTCTTGAGTTTGCGCCCGCCGCAATACATGATTCTACGGCCTCGTCACAACGCATGGGAAGTAGGATTATGCAGAGCTATTTTTCAAACGATGTTTATCATCATGTGCTTGATCAACTTGAAGCAATCGTTCGGACATACGATCCGGCTGCGCCGGACATGGTGCGCAGCGACATTATTCAGGTTCTCGGCGAAGAACTCGGCGTCTGGCCCACGTCGGTCTTCATTGATGCGGACAGGAAGACAATCGCGATCGCAGCCTGAACGAAATCAAAGGCTTATCAATCGCCTATGAAATCCTATGGAAAACCAACTTGATATGTGAATATTGGGTGGTCCCATTAATCACAAAGGGACATCACATGACCAGCTACACCGGAAATGAGCGCGACCGGCAGATGAATGCCGATCCAAGCGCCGTGCAGATTATACACGTTGAAGGTGCAAATCCCTTATACGCGCCACTAGCTGAACAAATCGCTGATATTCTCGCGTCCTTTCTAAAGAACCACGCCTATATGGGCGATGGGCAGGGAAATTGCGGCGAGGTGTCAGCCATTGCTCACGCGGTCGCGATGTGCGCGGGCTATAAGCCCCGTCTGATTGGGGGCAATTGCCTCAACGCAGAAGGCGAGGCACCTTTTGGGAGGCGCGGCGGGCACTATTGGGTTGAGATGCCGGACGGCGTGGTGATTGATGGCGCGGGCACCAACCGCGTTCAAATCTATCGTCCCGAAGCCGTGGGTTATCGTATGATCCCAATTATTGGCTATAGGCGCGGCGGTGCATGTATGCGCAAAGCCAAGACTTGGCTGGACTTGAGCGTCACTATTCAAAAGGCGATTGCCGAGAAGGGCGCAAACTTCCGGTGGTCTCAAATGGAGGCCGCATAATGCCGATTCCAAAAGATACGCCCGCCGTCTTTGACGAAATCCTTGAGGACTACCGGCACGGCACCATCGACCGTCCCGAAGTCCAGCAGCGCATCGCCGATGCGATCAAGGTCGACCCCGCCTTGCAGAAGTTCAAGGATGAGCATCTGGCATGGACCGACCATGACGACACCGTTGAATGGCTTGAAAGGATCTAGGAGCGACTGGCCCGCCAATCACGGCGGGCCTTTTCTTTTCATGGAGCTACCATGTCCAGCAGATACGAAGGAATGACCGCGAAGGACGCCGACGACCTCATGGTTGGTATAATCGGAACCATTGTCTGTGAAGAACTCGTTACGGCCCGGAAGATGACACCGGAGGAGTGGGACGAACGCGATATCTTTCGGTGGTCGCATGAGGTTGCCAGTGCGATTTACTACGCGGTCGAGAACCGGCGCAAAGGCGCGCCGTGACGAAGTTTTCGGAAGCCGCTATTGAGCGCCATATCAGACGCAAGCACCCCGGTTGCCCTGATTTCGCGGCTGCGTTTTTCGTCGGTGAGATCGCAAAGAAGGATTGGAAAGACGCATCTCTCGGTATGGCCGTGGGTATCACGATGCAGACAACGCTACGGCATACCATGACCGACTACGATCAGTTGCTTCTATGCGGCGTTGATCGTCAGGAGGCGCGGCGACGAGTGCAACCGAAGGTCAACGCAGTGATCGCGGGGTGGAGGAAGCGCCAGACCTGAACACGAAACCCGCCGCTTAAAATCGGCGGGTTCTCTTGTTGATTCCCGCATATTGCCTACGAGCGCTTGGATACTTCAACAATCTTGTCGAGGCGTTCAATGATCACGGCAACCGCGAAAAGGCCGATACCCGATCCGATGCTACTACCCACAAGCACCGCTGCCGTGGGCATTCCAACCAAACTTGAGAAATAAAGAGCCGCAACCGGCCCACCGATCAGTGTGATCAATCCCAATGTCGAGAAAAATGCTGCTGCCAAAATCAATCCTCCAATAAGCAATACTTGAAAGTTGCACGGAGAGGTTTCATCGGTCAATATTGGTTGTAGTCGCCAAGGGGAGCGGCAAAGGGATTACTTGATGAGATTCGATTTCACGGGCACCGCACGATTTATGCGTCGGCGCTTCGTCAGACACGCATGGACAACTACTCAGCAGAGATGGACAACATCGTTTGCAGTAGGGGGATTGGTGCTTGCAACGATAGTAATGCCCTCTTTCGGCATTGCTGTATTTGGCACGGCGTTCGCGGGCTGGTGGCTCGCCGTCTTTATCATGACCGTATTCTTTGGGCTTCTCGGTAATCGCCTTGGCGTAGGTCGCGAGAAGGCGACGTTGCAGAGGCAGAACGGCGACTGACTACCCCTGGGTGTGCGGTAGTGATTCACGGGGGGTAAATTGGCGGGCGTTTTCGCGTATCATTAGATTGGTTTGATATGAGGCAACAGACAGCATTATCGTGGTCTGTTTGCGTTGTGGTAAAGGGCGCTCGCTTGTTGTTTTCGCTTAAAAAGTGTGGTGTGTAGAAACAAATCACCACTCGAGCGGTTTCATGGCAAAAATTGATATTAATGCACGTCTCATCTCTTCTGATGTCCGCTGCTGGCGACTGTTTCCGGGAAGCAGCTATCGAGGTCTTCCGCGATCAGAACGTTGCTTTTCTTGATGTTCCAGGCTTTCAACTACCGAGTGGAAAACTTGCTGCGGCAAAAGATCTACCAAAACGGATTCGAAGATCAGAGATTGTTCTTGAGAAGATCGCCAAGGACGGAAAAGATGTAACCCATCATGTTACAGACGCAGAGCTTGATAAATTTAAGGTGGGGCGGCGACGCCAGCGAAATCAACAGGCGTTGATAAACTTCTTCGATCACGCGGCGGGCGGCGATTTGGTCGTCACACCCGAGCCCCTTTATCGGGGGAAGATTATGATTGGCGTGTTCCACGACAATCCAGACGTTACCGTTAATGCAACCTCCCCGCGACACTATGGCATTACCACTGTTCCAGCTCGCCGCATTACTTGGCTTCGGGAGGTGGATGAAAATACAGTTTCCACCCGTCTATCTAGTAGTTTGAGACACCAGCACCCTTTTAGCATTCTCGAAAAAAGTGTGTTTACGGAGGTGTTTTCGCTCGCATACGACTCATTCGTTTTCGGCGAGCAACACAGCAGCGTCCTTTTCAATAGAAAGAATGATTACACAGATCGCGAAACAGCTTTGATCGGCATTGTGTCAAGCATAGCTGCGGTCTTGTGCGAAGCCGTGACCAACCATGATGATGATGATGTCGATCTTCTAACGGCACTTCTGAGCCAAGCGAGCATGGAATTTCATTGCCAACAGGCTGCTGACATACACTCGCCAGGTTTCAATCGTTTCACCAGTTCTACGCCCACAGCTTTGGTGATCGCTGCGATGCTTGCTACGCTTAGCCTGCTCTCAAGTTGCGACAATCAACAATTAATGGCGTCCACCATTAGTGATTTGGAATATATAAACTCATCCGCCCCTGCAAACGACGCATGCACAGCCACGGTCTCTAAAACTTCTGATCGTATCCTTAAAACCATAGGAAGTGACAAACTTTGGAAAATGTGCCAAGCTATGAAGGAAGCGCAGAACCGCGCAGGACTTGAATCCAGCGCAAAAATTATCAAGTGACGTCCATGGGAAATGAGATCAAGGCTGCATTATGGGGTGCCGTCGCCGGCTCTGTTGTGAGCGCGGTGATTAGTTTTGGCGTTCAGATGTTCGGCGATGACATCACAATGAAAAAGACCGCAAGACTAGAGACGGTCTTGGAATATACGAAGCAAGAGTCACCCATAACGCCGGTGGCAGCAAAATACATTGCCGTATTGACCAATCGTGGCTCCAATTTGGGTGAAGTGCAGACCGAGCTTCGAGGTAAACTTGCTGACGAAATATTGCGTGCTGAAAAGTTACGCCCCCTTTTCGGCGGCGCGGATCGGGCAATCGGCCAGTATCAGGGCGCGCTAGAAAACTTCTCTGCTACGATAGACAAAGCAACCGATGTGACCGAGATGCGGGATTGGGCGGAGAATTTTGGCAAGGTCGTCGACACCCGCCAAGCACTCGACAGAACTCTTTTGAGGGAAGTCGGGGTCTAATACCCACGGTCACCTAACCGAAATTGCCCGCAATTCTTGCGGGCCGAACATCCCCACGACGAAAATGCGCTGTTCTGCGAAAAAGCAGTCAGATGCTCATTGGAATGATCCGACAAGGTAATCCTAGACGCGAATCATGCTCCGCGTTCGAAATCCTGAGAAACAGCAACGCAATTGAAATGGCCCTTGAGCACAAGTGCGATTTCGTGCACAACAGTCGTGCTTCGGACAAAAGTGCAGTCATTACAAGCTTACAAATCGGTCAAAATAGTCGTTGAAATTCAATCACATAGTTGATTTCGAATCTCTCCACTCCGACCACTACCCTTCCCCTCCACATCAAGACTTGTCGGACTTTCGCAGGACATCCTCCGATCGACGCTTCCGAAAACTTCGATGCCGTAGTGGGGCCTCCGTGTTGTCCCAGGAATCATAAGTCTAAGATTTCCAGTTCTGAATGGCCGGTTCGGCGAGGCACTTCACCTAGTCCTGATCGGCATTGTCAGAATTTGAGCGATCCGGATCAGCGCCACGGAGAGCCTGCACGCTGGCTGCGGCAATAAGACCCGTAAGGACAATCCCGCATAGGCCGATCACCAGAGCCAGCACCCGCGCGATTGTCTGCTTTGGTACGAGGTCGCCGTAGCCGATCGTCAATCCCGTAACAAAGGTGAAGTACAGGGTGTCGCCGAGCTGCCATCCTTCGATCCATCCGACAAGTGCGCCTGACCCGACGATGACAACGAGAACACCGGAGAAGATCGGCCACAATATTCGAAGTTGCTGGAAGAGAGAGGCGAAGAACCGCCTTCTCATCCTCCTCGATTTAAACTTGCTCTCTGTGCCTCGCGTCATCGGCGCCGCTTTCCTTGCGCTTCCAAGGTGCCTGATTGAGTTTGCTTTGGCGTCGCTGCAGAGCTATCGCGCGGCGCGCCTAGAAGTAGCCTTTCGATCACGTCGGTCCAGCTGGAGGCAAGACAAACAAGGTGAAGGCGAAGATCGCGTAGAGGGCAAGTGCCATCACTCCTGCGTACCAAGCGCCTCGACCACCGTTCGACAGAAGCGTAGCGGCCACGGTGGCGACGATCATCATTGTAACTGCCCCGGGCCAGAACTGCAGCGTCATTGGTTCCGGTCCGATGACGTAGCTGACAATGACCAGCAGCGGGGCAACGAAAAGCGCGATCTGGGCGGCGCTGCCGAGCGCGATCCCAACGCTGAGATCAAGGCGATCCGCCCGAGCTGCCGAAAACGCGGTGGTCATCTCCGCGGCCGCACCAACAAGGGCGACCACGATGAAGCCGACGAACGCCGGTGTCATTCCCAGATGTTCAGCCGCAACCTGAACCGACCCGACGAAAATTTCACTGACCAATGCGACCAGCACGGTTACGCCGACGAGAATGGCGATGCTGAGGCCAAGCGGCCAGGTAGCCTGCTCTTCGTCCGCGTGACCGGCACTGGCGAAAAGCTCCTTATGTGTTCGCAAGGAGAACAACATGCCCAAGGCGTAGACGGCGATGAGGATGACCGACAACCCGAGGCTCACGTTGTGAGAGATGGCGAGCGGTGGCGGCTGATCGACTTCACTGATGATCGACGGCACCAGAACGGCAATGGTTGCCAGGAAAAGCAGGCAGGCCTGGAAGCGAGCATTGACGCGATTGAACTCCTGCAGGTGATGCTTCAACCCGCCGAGTAGAAATGCGCCGCCCAGCATGAACAGGGTGTTTGTAACGATTGCGCCGGCCAGCGATGCCTTGACCAGCAGATATTGTCCCGTCCGCAGGGCCGAAAGCGATATCACCAGCTCGGTCAGATTTCCGAGCGTAGCATTTAGCAGGCCGCCGACCGCGTCGCCCGTTCTCGCCGCAACCGCCTCGGTTGCACGGCTAAGGAGCGTCGCCAGAGGAATGATTGCAAGGACCGATATGAAAAAGAGCAGCGTATGACTGTCCGGAACCAGGTGCTCCAGGACGATGACGATCGGCACCAGCACGATCAGCCAGAGAACGGGCGTGTGTCGCAGTTCTTGAAGAACACTTCTTCCGATGCCAGCAGATGGAGAAGATCGTCCGTCGGAGCTGCTCATGTCGTTTCTCCCATCATAAGATAGTCTCGTTTGCAGGCGATGCATTCTCGGTAGGAGTACTCATCCGAGAGGATCGCGATCGGCAGCCGAACCGAGCGTCTGCAAAGACCGCCAGCAAAGCAGGCGTTTCCCAACAGCGTTAGTCTCGGGGCGTTCATCCGAGCCTCCACACTCCCAGGGGGCGGCCCATCAACTGCTGGCGCGCGGCATCGTTTCGACGCCGCGGCCTCTTTCCGATCAGGACTTAATCTTGAAGACACCGAGGTTGATAAGTTGAACACGTCTGTTGTTCGACCCTTTCACGTCAGTGCCTTCGATCGGTAAGTGTTCCCCGACACCGACCGCGTAAAGGCGCGCCGGATCGACGGCAAACGTCGTCGATAGTGCTTCTTTGATTGCAGCAGCACGCTGTTCGCTGAGATCGAGGTTATGTTTTTCGTCCCCGGTCGCGCTGGCATGACCGACCACGAGGAACTTGTAGTCCCACAGGTTCGGATGATGCAACGCGTCGGCGATCAGCCCGAGGGTGCGATAGGAATTCGGCTGGATGGCGACAGAGTCGTTCTCGAAATCGATCTCGACCACCATCTGCGGCAGTTTCCCTATCCGCTTCCAGTTCGGAAGCGCAGACATCGGCTGGTTACCGCCGTTGATAGCCTCCTGTCGCAATATCTCGAGGTCGATCGCAGGAGCCGCCGCCCTGAGTTTACCGAGTCCCTTGACGATGCGCTCCTGGGAGACCTCCTGCGCCGACGCAAAGCCGGAAAACAATACCCCCGTGGCCAGAACGAGAATGGCTTTGGAAATAAGACGTTTCATCGGTTTACCTCCAACCTGCATCGGTGATGACCTGATTGCATTCCTTGCTGACGCGCTTTTCCTTTTTCACCAGACAAGCCAGCACGAAGCCGTCACCCTTGATGCCTGAGCAACTTTTGGACATGTCCCGCTGGCAGACCCGCTCGTACGCGGTCTGCGCGTGTTCTCGCTGGGTTATCGATTGGAACACTGATGTCAGCGAGCCTTTGCAAGTGGGCGACACTTTTGCCGCGTTCTGCTGCAGGCAGTCGGCGATCCGTCCGCTGCCGAGGTTCAGTCCCTTGCACAGTTTCTGGATGTCCGTGCCGCAGTCGGCGGCGAGCTTCGTGACCGCATCCGCATAGCTCAGCGTCTGCGCCGGCGCATTCCCGGCAAATGTCAGCGTCGCCAACGTGAGCGCCGCCGTAAGAATTCCGCGTTTGAACATGTCGCCCTCTCCCTGCCTCGACGATCTAGGCGGTGAATGTTCTCACGAAGCGCTATGATTGGGGACGTATATTACGGTAGCGCACACCGCAGAGCACTCACTTCGGCGGCGCGGCAGTACCTGCTTCGTGCGCCCGGATCGCCTGCGCGGCAGCCACCGCGCCACCCTCCTTGTCGTCACCTCCGACCTGCACCGTCGGTTGGGCGAACGTGATCCCGTTTGCCAGGAACAACTCGCGAATCTTGGCGTAGGCCTTGCGGCGTATGTAGGTCTGCATGCCGGGAACCGTGGTCATGGCGAAGCTCAATACGATTCCGTAGTCGGCGAACTCCTCGACACCCTTCATCTTCAAGGGCTCGATAAAGAGCGGCCCGAGTTCCGGGTCATCCTTCAGCTCCGCTCCGACCTTTTTGGTCAGCTTGCGTGCCTTGTCGATATCGGTGTTGAAGCCGACCGTGATCCTGAACTTGTCGATCACCCAGTCGCGGCTCATGTTCTGGACGGCTCCGAGTTCGCCGAATGGCACGGTGAAGACCGGACCGCGATGATGACGAAGGCGTACCGATCGCAGGCTGAAGCCCTCCACGGTTCCTTTGTAATCCTTGGCCTGGATGTATTCCCCAACCCGGAAGGCATCATCCAGCATGTAGAACACACCGCTGATGACGTCCTTGACGAGGGTCTGCGAACCGAAACCGATGGCAACGCCGAAGATGCCGGCTCCCGCGATCAATGGCCCGATCTGTACGCCCATCTGGGCCAGCACGACCAACGCCGCCATGACCGCGACAACAACAGCCAATGCATTGCGAAAGATCGGAAGAAGCGTGCGGAACCGTGCCCGTTTGGCGGCATCAGCGGGCGCAAGGGATGTTGCGTCGGTCGCCACCCGCAACGTTCTATCGATCCAGCCTCTGGCCAGTTGCCAAAGAAAATCAGCAACCACGAGGATCAAAACACTCTTCAGGCCCCCGTAGAAAAGGGCAGCGACAACAGGATCGCGCTGACCCAATGTGTCCGGATTGAGACGCCAAACAAGTGCCAGCCACCCGACGGCGAGGAAGATCACCGCCGCGCGTGCGCCACGGACGATCAAGACACCACGAAGGCTACCGGGATCGCTTACGAAAGACCCTGCCACGCGGCCAACGGCGTTGAGCATCGCCGGTAGTACGAGGACATAGACGCCGATCCAGAAAAGGCCTCTCATGTCGAGGCACCAGATGATCCACAGCGCGACGAGGAAGGCAACCACAGCCGCTTTCCACGGCCGAGATCGCTGCGACGTAGCCCACACCATCTCGATCGCGACAAATAGCCCAACGACCGACAAGCAGTAGCTGATTGCATCCCTAACCAGCGGCGGAACGCCCAAAGGTTCTCCGATTGCCGCCGTGGCAACGGCAAAGCAGACAAGCCCGAATAGGATCATCAACCGTGTGCGCAAGAACGGCGTGATACCGGCGGCGGACAAAAATGCGACCGCCAGCCGAAACGCGACGAATGCCGTGAGATAGGCAAGCAAGGTGATACGGGCGAGAGGCGGCCATTCCACGGCAAAGAACACGATCGCCATTGCCCCCGCGAAGATTCCGACTGGGGCCAGTCGGCCAAGGAGCGTTTCGCGGGGCTTGGCTAGCCTGCGGTACAGCCCCTCGACGAGGAGACCGAGAGCGACCAGTCCGCCGAATATGACGAATACGGGCGCATAGCCTCGGCTTACGGCGTCATGCCGTGTTCTGGCAGCGGCGGCCGCCACTTCCGCTGGTATCGCCGGTATGGCCGTGATGATTTCGTGAACGCGCGTCCGCGCCGCAGACTCCCAGCTGACCAAATCGGAGGCGCCTGCGGATGAAGCGGGGCTCTGAGGTGCACCGACCTCCTTGCGACTGTTCAGCCAGGCCTGCACCTCCGGGTCCTGAAGAAGGCGCACGAGTTCGTCGATCTTCTGCTGTGGTGCGGCCGCGGGAGCTTGCGCCACGGCATTGAATGCGAAGAGAAGTCCGGCGATGAGAGACAGAATCCATTTCATGCTGGTTTTCCCCCTATTGCGTCAGCGTCTGCGGCTTCAGGTCGCCGCCAAGCGTATCGTCGGCCGGCCGTGGCTTTCTTCTCTCAGCAAGCGGCTGCTCGATGATTGTCGCCGGAACCGCGACGGCTGTAGCCGCAACCGTACCGATGTTCGTCACCGTGCCGCCGACCACGGCTGTAATGCCTTGGCCGAGCGTGACATTCGAATCCGTAAGTGTCTGGCCCGTCATGAGTCGCTGGCCGATAAGTTGGACGATTTCCGGACTTTCGGCAAACTTGCCGTGATTGAGCCCGTCCTCGGTCTTTACTTTCGTCAAATCGATCGCGGCGATGCCCGCTTTTTCGAGCTTCGACCGATAGGGCTCTTCCGCAGGATTGATGGCGCCGAGACGGGAGACCCGCCCCGTAATGAAGCTCGAAACCGCGAGAGCCTTATCATCCTGGGACACGAAGATCGTGAACTTCGGACGTGGCTCGCCCATTTCGGCGAACTGCTTGGCAAAGACTTGGATATCGATATCGGGGGAAGCGAGGATCACATTGTGAATTTTCGGATCCACACGGCCGTCGCGTATCCCCATCTGCCGCAGCGATTCCATCGCCAGCCAGGTCCCCATCGAATGTGCCATGATGGTGATATCCTTGACATTGGGATCGGCAGCGAGCGTGCGAAGGGCCTGCTCCAGTCCCGTGCGTGAATAATTCGTGCTTTCCTTGTCATACTGGTAGGCGGTGATTTCGGCTCGCGACGGCCATGTGAACAGTACCGGCGTCGCCTCCATCCTGCTATCGTGCACGATCTGCGCCAGCCGGAAGACGGAATCCTCGTAGGTGTTGTTGAAGCCGTGAATGAACACTAGCGCATGTCCGCCGTTCACATGCTGCGCGAACCATTCGCGCCCTTGCGCGATGGTGTCTATCTGCTGAGCATTCGTCACAGCGAAATCGGTTGCCGGATCAGGTGGGAGACGCTTCGGCCACTGTACCGTGCCCGGCTCGCGCTTCGGCGGAATCGAGACTGTGATTTGCGTCAGGTGCGGCTTGGAACTGCGCTCCCCATTGAATAGCGTCGCCGGGTCCCCAGACGGCTCGCGTGTGGTCGCAACCAGCATCGCAACCTTGGACGTTGGTGGAGCGGAAGCCGACAGCGGAACCGGCGTCATGACACCGTCCGGATGTCCGCAACTCGTCAGAAAAAAGAGAAGAAGAGGGATACTGCGTTTCACCATGTCTGCATTCCAGCTATTGCCCAGGGGGATGGGCGATCTCAAGCCTGGAGGCTAGCAGGTGGCGTGCGGCGAGGCCTGTAGCATCGCGTAGTATCTGTCGGGACGGACGCCGCCGTGGTACGAAATTGCCACGCCAGCGAGAGGATGACGGCAACGGCTAGTAGCGCGTTTTCGTGGTTCGAATCATATCAAGCAGCCTCGGCGAGCTTGTATGACCATGTGTGGATGACGGGATGACGATTGATGTCGTCGATACCGGCCATAATGCGTTCCTTGAGCT
>NZ_JBFTIN010000070.1:0-16208 GCF_056394785.1 Rhizobium sp. 10N414
GGTATTGCCAGACGCGATGTGGATGCGGACATCGGGATACTTGCGGGCGATCTTGGCAAGGAAGGTCGGCAGCATGCCCATGGTGGCCGGGTAGATGCTGCCGATCCTGATCTGTCGGATGCGGCTGCCGCCGGCTGCCCGCGTCAGTTCGGTCGTCAGGTCGATGTCGCTCAAGATCCGCACACAGCGATCGTAGAACGTCTCCCCTGCCCTGGTCAGTTCCACTCTTCTGGTCGAGCGGATGAACAGCGGACAGCCAAGCTCCCTTTCCAGCGACATCACATGATTGCTGAGGGCCGGCTGGGCAATGCACATCCTGGCTGCCGCCCGGCCGAAGTGCAGTTCCTCGGCCACCGCTTTGAAGTAGGTGAGTTGGCGCAGTTCCATGAATGAGCTCCGCCGCACGTGCGCTTCATTGCCACGATGCTTCGCAAAAGATAAGTTATAGCCAGTTAGCACGCTTAAGTTTCTTTTTCAACTCTCAACTTGCGAAAATAGAAAGTTTTATGCTCAAGCCATCTCAGTGCCGCGCAGCTAGGGCGCTTCTCGACTGGACCCAGAAAGACCTCGCCGAGAAGACTTCGATCAGCGCGGTATCCATTCGAGCATTCGAAAGAGGGGGAGAGATGCGCGACAGCAACCTTCGTCTATTGACGCTCACCTTCGAGGCCGCAGGCATAACCTTTCAGAGTGAAGGTGAGATTACCGATGGAGGAATAGGCGTCCGCCTTCGATCACAGGATCGGCATTAGACGTGGAGCTAAGCGCGTGTTGCTTGCAGCTCGTAGGCGACCCGATCCGCCTGTGAATAGTTAAAGTTTAGATTGGCGAACAATGCCAAAGAAGGCACTAGCGATAGCGATTCTGGGTCTGCTGGTTGTGAGTACGCCGGGAAACGGTGGCATTTCGGAGGGACAATGTTCGGCCCGATTCGCTAACATCTGAGAGTACCGATCCGGGTGGAAGTTGTCCGCGCTGACGAGATCATCTCGGCCTCGGGCGAACGCTGTGATTCGTTGCCGCATTGGGCCTATGGCATGGTCAAATGGTTGTCGCGGAAACGGGTGTCACGTTATTCAACGGCTTAGAAGCTTTGAGAGCCCAGCCCGGCGCCAGCCAGCCCTTGGCGATTGACGTCAACGTTTCGCGGCGCGCGCCTTTCGTGCAAGGGGTTCCTCATCGACGTCATCGTTTACTGCCCAAGCAAACCCAGCCGGGCACGTCCACACCCGGCTGGCTTGCGGTGGCGGCCGTTATTATTTGGTGCTGTCGATGGTGACCCGCTTGACATTGGCTCGCGCCTTTTCGGTCTTCGGCAGCGTTACTGCGAGGAGACCGTTCTTGAACGTTGCGGCGACCTTATCCTCATCGATCTGGCGGTCAAGAGCCAGCCGCCGTTCGAATCGCCCGTAGTAGCGCTCGCTGAACCGGCGGTCCTTGTCCTCAGTTTCCGACTTTTTCTCGCCGCGAAGCGTAAGCATGCCATCCCCCACCAATACCTCGATCTCGTCTGAATCGATGCCCGGAACCTCCGCTATTACGCGTATCTCGCTGTCATTCTCTTCGATCTCCACGTGCGGCCACGTGCCATGGAAAGGCGCCGTGTCACCGAACAACGATGGCGGGCCGAAGCCGCGAAAGACTTCGTCGAACAGACGGTTGACGTTGCGGTGCAGTGACAGGAATGGATCCATGTCATCACCGCGATAGGTGCTCGGAAGCTGGCTGCTCCCACGGCTCCACGGGATCAGGTCACGTACACTCATGGCTGTCATCCTTTCTTCCGTTTCTGTCTCTTTCTTAGTGCAAACAGGCGATGGTTGCACAGTTCTGTCGTGCTAGGCCTTTGTCGCCTTCGATCTGCTTCGAAGCTGCCTTCGTCGTCTCGGACTGAATGGCGATACGACGTGGCTTCATCTCCTCAGGTATTTCTTTTTTGAGATCGATGACGAGTAGCCCGTTTTCGAGCGTCGCGCCCTCGACGATGACGTGATCGGCGAGTTCAAATCTGCGCGCAAACGGCCTCAGAGCAAGGCCTTGATGGAGGTGTACTCCAAACCGCCGCCGACATGAAATAGCCGTATCATTTCACGCTGGTTAGCACTCGACGGGCCAGAGTGCTAAAAATGTCAATCTGCCTCTTGAAACTCCAAAGATCATAAACCAGATCGAATTACGCGCGATGGCGAAAGAATCGCGCGTCCCGCGTCGGCTTCGCTCCGAATGCTGCGCGGAGCACCTCTTGAATCTGAGGAGAGCGACATGACGTTCCGTCCCTTGCATGACCGCATCCTGGTTCGCCGCATCGAGGCCGAGGAAAAGACGGCCGGCGGCATCATTATCCCAGACACGGCGAAGGAAAAGCCACAGGAAGGTGAGGTCGTTGCCGCCGGCCCCGGTGCGCGCGACGACAGTGGGCAGTTGCAACCCCTCGACGTGAAAGTGGGAGATCGCATCCTGTTCGGCAAATGGTCGGGCACCGAGATCAAGCTCAATGGCGAGGATCTTCTGATCATGAAGGAATCTGATGTGATGGGCGTGATCGAGGTGGACGCCGCTGCGAGAAATGCGGCGTAGGGTCGATACCGCCTTCTAACAAGGAATTCTAGCCTGAGGAAGGAGCAGAAAAATGGCTGCCAAGGAAGTGAAATTCCATTCCGACGCCCGCGAGAAGATGCTGGCCGGTGTCGATATCCTCGCAAATGCGGTCAAGGTTACGCTCGGCCCCAAGGGGCGCAATGTCGTTATCGACAAGTCGTACGGCGCGCCCCGGATCACCAAGGACGGCGTCACTGTGGCCAAGGAAGTCGAGCTGGAGGACAAGTTCGAGAACATGGGCGCACAGATGGTGCGGGAAGTTGCCTCGAAGACCAGCGACATCGCTGGTGACGGCACTACCACTGCGACAGTTCTCGCCCAGGCGATCGTCAAGGAAGGTGCGAAGGCTGTAGCGTCGGGCATGAACCCGATGGACCTAAAGCGCGGTATCGACAAAGCAGTCGAAGCTGTGGTCGAGGAACTGAAGAGGAACGCCCGTAAAGTCACTAAGAACGACGAAATCTCCCAGGTTGGCACCATCTCGGCCAATGGCGACAGCGAGATAGGCCGTTTCCTCGCGGAAGCGATGGAAAAAGTCGGCAACGAAGGGGTGATCACCGTCGAGGAAGCCAAGACCGCGGTGACAGAGTTGGAAGTCGTCGAAGGTATGCAGTTCGACCGTGGTTATCTCTCGCCCTATTTTGTCACCAACCCAGACAAGATGCGGGTTGAGCTCGAGGAACCCTACATCCTGATCCACGAAAAGAAGCTCTCGAACCTGCAGGCGTTGCTGCCGGTTCTCGAGGCCGTGGTTCAGTCCGGGAAGCCTTTGCTTATCATTGCCGAGGACGTCGAAGGCGAGGCGCTGGCGACGCTCGTCGTCAACAAGCTGCGCGGCGGCCTGAAGGTGGCTGCCGTCAAGGCTCCAGGCTTTGGCGACCGCCGCAAGGCGATGCTGGAGGACATAGCGATCCTAACAGGCGGCACCGCAGTCTCTGAAGACCTCGGCATCAAGCTCGAGAATGTGACCCTCACCATGCTTGGCCGCGCAAAAAAAGTCGTCGTCGAGAAGGAAAACACGACGATCGTCGACGGCGCTGGTTCGAAGACGGAGATCCAGGGCCGCGTCGCACAGATCAAGGCGCAGATCGAGGAAACCACGTCGGACTACGATCGGGAAAAGCTGCAGGAGCGGCTGGCCAAGCTTGCCGGCGGTGTGGCCGTCATCCGCGTCGGCGGCTCGACCGAGGTCGAGGTGAAGGAACGCAAGGACCGTGTCGACGACGCCATGCATGCCACGCGCGCGGCCGTCGAGGAGGGCGTGCTGCCCGGCGGTGGTGTGGCGTTGTTGAGAGC
Source organism: Rhizobium sp. 10N414 (assembly GCF_056394785.1). Classification (NCBI taxonomy): domain Bacteria; kingdom Pseudomonadati; phylum Pseudomonadota; class Alphaproteobacteria; order Hyphomicrobiales; family Rhizobiaceae; genus Rhizobium; species Rhizobium sp. 10N414. The sequence continues at coordinate 3,895 of NZ_JBFTIN010000070.1, forward strand.
TGTCAAAGCACTGGATAGCGTTCAGACCGAGAATGCCGACCAGACGCACGGCATCGGGATCGTCCGCCGTGCAATCGAGGCGCCAGTGCGCCAGATCGCCGAGAATGCAGGTGCCGAGGGCTCGATCATCGTCGGCAAGCTGCGCGAGACGACCGATTTTGGCTACGGCTGGAACGCCCAGACCAACGAGTTCGGCGATCTTTACGATCAGGGCGTGATCGATCCGGTCAAGGTCGTTCGCACCGCGCTGCAAGACGCCGCCTCGATCGCCGGTTTACTGATTACCACCGAGGCAATGGTCGCCGAGAAGCCGAAGAAGGATGTACCGCTCCCACCGATGCCGGGAGGCGGCATGGACTTCTGATTGAAACGACAAGTCCGCGACCTTTCAGGACGTGGACGGTCGGTAGATCTGTGAAATAAGACATGTGTTGCGCCCGAATGGGTGCGGCGTTTTCTGTCGCGACCGTCGCGGAACGCGCGGCGGCCTTAGAGTGCCGGGACCGCGATCGTGCTTGATCTGTTTCGCGGAGGGTTGAACCCCCACCATGATTCAGTCGATGGTTGCCCGACGCACGACCTTGGGAATGAGGGACAGTCACAATTCTTAAGGATGTCGGATTTCCGGCGCCGGCGCTATCGAAGCCATAGCACGCCGTTGCGCTCAATGCCTACGGGGCAGCCTCGCGAGCGATTAATTTCGAGACTGCTCGCTGGACGTTTGTCGCCTTCTCGCATCGGGCCATGTCCTCGCACTCGCCACCGGGGCGATCGCCACTCCTCGTAGAGCCTTTGCGAATAACGCCCGTTCGCAAGCCGGAGTCAGTAAATGCCGCCAGCGCTCCGCGAGGAGAGCCTGGCGGCGACGAACAGCGCTCGCTTGATCAAGCCATCAAGCGGCTGCGGAAGTCGACGAGACAGACGGCCCGAAGCGTCGTCTCAGGTGGCGTAGCGCCGATCGAGTTCTCGGAGGGCAGACTGAATCTCATCGATCGAAACTGGCTCCGGTGTTCCTGGAACATGACGGAGGGACGGTTTCGAATCGATCGCGTAAAAGTCCGAAGCCCATGCCGCGAGGATCGTTCGCTTATCGTCGACAGAAAGTGATGGCGCCCTTACCACATCGATTGGCCGTCGAAACAGCAGACCTTGCGGCGCTAGAACTGTTGGCCCGATCGTCATGGCATTGCTGGCAGCCTGCTCCAACATATTGTCCATCATCGATTTACCTCAGCGTACGTGCGGATCCCTGTCCTGCCGCAGGCGAGACGCGACGAGGACGTTGGTTTCCGGCGCCAGCAGATCGTGCTTTTCAGCAAAGGCGGCAAACAGGCCGCGGGCGGTCTCCGCTTCGATTTCACCGCGCAGCGCAGCTCCGCAGGCCTTAAGCGCAACGGAGTGCGCGCTGTCTCTGTGCGCCTCAGGCCACTCGACGAGATGCCTGTAGGCATCCATCGCGCTGCGCACTTCGGCCGGAAAGCCCAGGCCGACCAGAATAGAAACAGGCTCTTTGAACATGTCGGGTTTCATTACGCTCTCCTTTCCAACCCGCGATGTTGACGGGCGCCGCCGCAGCGACGCCCTCCTTGAGGGGTTCTGCTTAGGCGGCCTTCTGCGCTTCGATCTGCGTGGGAGAAGCCGACGGCTCAACACTTGAAGCGGTCTCGATGGCGATTTTGCGCGGCTTCATTTCCTCCGGAACCTCGCGAACGAGATCCACGGACAGGAGACCGTTCTTTAAATCCGCTCCGTTCACCCTGACATGGTCGGCCAGCTCGAACCGGTGTTCGAACGGCCGGCCGGCTATGCCGCGATGGAGGTAGCCTTCGTTTGCTGCCTCCTGCTTCTTGCCGGTCACAGTCAGAAGGTTGGACTGAAAGGTGATGTCGAGATCGTCTTGGGCGAAACCTGCCACCGCTATCGAGATCCGATAGCTGTCATCGCCAGTCTTGACAATGTCATAGGGCGGCCAGTCGCTGATCGAGCGGGCGCGCTGAGCATTTTCGAGCAGATTGAAGACCCGATCGAAACCGACGCTGGATCGGAACAGCGGTGCGTAGTCGTAGGATGTTGCCATAGCCATATCCTCCTTGAAGCAACATGGGTACGAAGCGCCGAAAGATGGCGCTTCCAGCAAGGCCAGCCCTATCCTCAGCGGCTGGCCGATATCGATTTGGTTTTTGAGAATTTCAGATTCAAGAGCTGCGCTTGAGAAAAATTAGCGTGTTCCAGTCCTGGCGAACCATTCAATCGAGTTCCGCTTTTCGAATAGAGATTCAATCGCGGGGGCAATACCTCAAGTCGGCGCTATCGCCACGGAACCGTCTCCGCTCGCATGGCTTTCGGTGGAACCGCTCGCCGCCGGCGCACCACATGCGGTGCAGCGGCTGACGATTTGGCCACGCGGCGAAACCAGGCAACTCGCCTCCTGCGACCACCATGGTCGCTGGATTGAGTGGCTCTAACCCGCGGCCTCTACGCAATGGCGACTTCGAACTCAACAACCGACGTGGCGCCCATGGCCCAAGACATTCTTGGTGTTGATGGGATACGAACCGCCGACCCGGTGGGTCCGGGCCGGTGAAAATTCAAAACATCCGAAAATAGAGCTTAGTGGGCTATGCTGAGTACAATTAGCTGATCATGGAATATCATTTGAGAAAACGCTGTCACATTCGTTGGCCAAGTTTTGGAAAGGCAGCCATTGGCCACCTCGCCGAAGTTTGTTACTTGCTGTGTCTCATCGCAAGCGCAAACAGCCTTGCCTGCCGGTTGGCGAACGCGCGCGGGTTGGCTGGTTTGTCCCCGTCGAGAATGCGCGCTTCGTCAAGCAAAAGCCACGCAGCATCCTCGCGAAACGCCTCATCGTCCACTGACGCAATGTTTTTAACAAGCTCGCTCTGCCCATTGATCTCCAGGATCGGCTTCGATGCTGTTTGCAACCGCCCCGCCCCTTGAAGCAGTTTTTCGAGTTGGCGATCAGGGCCATGCTCCGACGCTACAAGGCAGACCGCGCTTTCGGTCAACCGGCCGGAAACACGAACATCAGCAACCTCCTCACCGAGGGCACTTCGCGCGAAATCGATGAACGCCTCCACTTCGGGAGAAGCTTGCCGCCCCCCCTCATTGGTGCCTCCTTCGTCGGCAACAGCGTCCAGATCGGCAAGACCTTGGGTGACCGATTTGAAAGGCTTGCCTTCGAAATCTGGAACGTTGGTCGGCCAAAAGTTATCCACGCCGTCGGTAAGCAGGAGGACTTCGATACCTTTGGCCCGGAACCCTTCAAGGTGCGGCGACGATTTCAGTTGGTCCAGAGTGGAGCCGCTGATGTAATATATCGCCGACTGCCCTTCCCTCATCGTGGCCAGATAGTCGGCCAAGCTGCGCGTCGCCTCGCCAGACACAGTGCTGCGGAAGCGCGCCAGCTTCAGCAACTGCGAGCGCCGCTCGAAGTCCTCATAAATGCCTTCCTTGAGAATTGCTCCGAACAGATCCCAGAACTTGGAAAACGTATCGGCTTCGCCCTCGGCCATCTTTTCTAGTGCGGAGAGGATCCGGCTAGTCACGCCTTTTTTTATGGCGGCGAGGACTGGACTCTCCTGGATCATCTCGCGGGAGATGTTGAGCGGCAGATCCGAGGTATCGACGATTCCGCGGACGAACCGCAGGTAGCGCGGTAACAATTCGGCCTCATCGGTTATGAAGACGCGCTTCACGTAGAGCTTCATCCGACCCTGTCGGTCTGGATCGAACAGGTCAAATGGCCGCGAGCCGGGTATGAAGGCAAGCGTCGTATATTCGTGTCGGCCCTCAGCGTGGAAATGCACGTTACTCAGCGGCTCGTCGTACTGACCCGAGACGCTACGATAGAAATCCTTGTAATCCTCCTTGGATATTTCGCTCTTCTGCTTGATCCAAAGCGCTGCACCATCGGAGATCTGTGACGGCTCGGCGCCGTCTTTCTCAACGAGACGGATCGGTACAGGTACGTGGCCGGATCGATCGCGAATGATCTTCTCGACCGTCCATTTGCTCGTATATTTCTTCGCATCTTCCATGAGATGTAGCACGACGCGAGTACCGCGTGCCGGTGCGTGTCCGAGATCGACCGCAACAATGTCATAGCTTCCTTTGCCGTCGGATGACCATTTCCAGGCCTCGCCCTCGCCGGCGTGGCGCGAGATCACATCGACACGGTGAGCGACCATAAACGATGAATAGAAGCCGACGCCGAATTGGCCGATAAGTTCCGCTTTTTCTCCAGCTTTGGCCGCCTCAAGCCGATCCATGAACGCTTTCGTCCCCGAGCGCGCGATCGTGCCAAGCGCGTTGATCATCTCGTCGCGGTTCATGCCGATGCCGCTGTCTTCGATCGCGAGTGTCTGCGCCCCTTCATTAAGCGTCACGAGAATTGCCGGCTGGATCCCATCGGACGAGAGCTGCGGCTTGGAAATCGACTCATACCGCAGCTTTTCGCAGGCATCCGCCGCGTTCGAGATCAATTCCCGGAGGAATACATCTTTGTCCGAGTAAACCGAATGCACCATCATGTGCAGGAGTCGGCTGACATCGGCTTCGAATACGTGTTGCTCGGGCTGCCGCTCTTCTACTGTCGTCATTGATAACTCCATCGTACGGAAATCGCCGGTCAAGTGGTTTTTCCGGTATTAAATTTCAAGCGCCATCATTCATCGACCATGAGAATTCAGACGGCCGGACTTCGGCGGGCACCGGGGGGCCTTATCGTGCAGGCTTCTTCCATCTTGCGATCCGATCCCGGCCGTTTGCGGGACAAGGTTCAGTATGTGATCTGCCCATTCTTGATCGCTGCACCGTCGGATGAGAGTTCCTCCTTCAAAATTGCTCGCGCCTCCGGGCTGATGACGGCGACGGGTGCCGCGATTGCGAGACGTGCAGCCGAGCCTGCAAAATTTGCGGCCGTCACGCCAATCTGGTCTGCCGCGCTTGCCTTTCCGCCATCGAGGGGCTGCCGGCCAGCCGCCGCCCGAGGAGACGCACGATCTCCGGGCTGTCGGCGAAGGCGTTGTGGCCGAGCGGGTCGTTCGTCGCGATCGCGCTCGTGTCGATGACAGAAACGCCGAGTTCGTTGAAAAGAGGTGCGTAAGGTCTGAGATCGGACCCGCCGAGCCGTTTGACCCCGCCCGAAAGCCAGCCCGAGACTTCCAGCGCCTTGTGGTGTTTCGATGTCAGGATAACAAAGTGCGGCCGCTTCGGTCCCATTTCCGTGAACTGGCGGCGGAAGACGTCAACATCGATGTCCGGCGATGCGAGCACGACGTTCTTCACCTTCGCCGGGATCGATTTCTCGCGCATGGCGACGCCCCGCAATGCCTCCGCCGCGAGCCAGCCGCCCATCGAGTGAGCGAGGATCGTCACATCGGAGACGTCGGGGCTCTTCACCGCCTGGAGGATCAGATCCTCGAGGGCGTGGCGCGAGTAGTTGGCGCTCTCCTTATCGTAGAGGTAATCGAAGCCGCGCCGCCTGGACGGCCAGGTGAAAAGGATGGGCGCGGCGTCGCCTCCCGAGTCATGGACGATCTGTGCGAAGCGGAAGACCGCATCGGCATAGGTGTTGTTGAATCCATGAACGAAGATGATGACCTGATGCTTCTTGTTTCGATTTGCCCGGTACCAGTTTAAGGCCTGCCCTTCGGACTGGACCTTGGCGACCTGCGTGACCGCGAACTCCTTTTGCGGGTTGGGCGGCATGCGCAACGGCCACTGCACCTCTCCAATTTTGCGGTTCCGGTCGGGCGGGATGGACACGTCGACGACGCTGTTGAGCGAGATCGCCGTTCCGCGGTCGCCGGAATAGAGCTTGCCAAGATCCTCCGAAGGCTTGCGCGTCGTGGCGACAAGCATCGTGACCCGAGTGGTGCCGGTGGGGGCGACGGCGAGTGGCCGCAGGACGTCCTGAGCCCGGCTGGCGCGGTGAGAGGATACCTCGCGCCTCCGCTGTCATTGTGTATGGAAGGGATAAGGTGACGATCTGTCGCTCGGATGGTCAGTCGGCGTCTACAATGTAGCAGGTTCTGATGTCTTGAAATACACTCTGTCGGCACCGATATTTTCTTTACTTCTTTTTCATCCGGTTTGAATGCGAAAGGAGGACATCATGCTTCACCTGGAATTGGTTTGGATGACGCCCGTCGCCGTCCGCATGAAAGACGAGAGCCCCCAGGTCTTCGCTTCTGTCAACGACGCGCTCGACTTTCTGGAAGGGGATTGGGCCATCTATCGAGGCAGAAATTACAATCGGGCGGTTCAAACGTGCCGCCGTGCTCTAAACCGAATGACGCCAGTCACCATCGCGCGCGAAGCGTTCATTGACGCCTGCCGCGATGCGGGATTGTCAACGGGCGCAGATCGACCGCTCGGGACGAAGACTGGCGCTGGCGGTCAACACTCGCTTGCCTAGAATGGCTGGGTTGGGGCACCTCTTAGTGCCCCAACCTTCGAACGTTCGCTGGTCGTCAGCTTATCGAAATCCAGCCCCTTGCCGAAGCGCTGGGAGAACTCAGCCGGATTGAGCCCACCAGGTTGATAACCGTGTGGAATACAAAACCGTCGTTGCGGCGGCGCTGTCCGGCTGCGCCCAACGCGGGCCGGTATAGCGATACGCGGATTGGGTCCAGGTCAAATTTGCGAGCATTGAGCTCCTTGCACGTCCCGGGCTATCATAACCCCAATCATGTCGATCACTTGCTTATTCTGTTCGTTGACCTCCTCATACCCCTGCTGCGGCGGTGTTCAATTGCGCTCAGGCAACCACCGCCGAACTCCTATACCGACGGTTCGAGGCGTTGACTTGCGGCGGCAACTTCATTGATACGGTCTCGTGAGCCATCTGCCACCTAAGCATACAAGGGAGACAAGAATCGCTATGGCCCCTGCCGCGAGATGTGAGGTGGCAGGGTCAGCGTTGTTCGAAAAGTCCAGAAGCCATGGCGCTGCGAAGATCCAGACGCCGATCGACAGACATGCCAAATTTAGCTTTGGCCAGATGTCCGTTGCAGCAGCGACGGCGGGAACCGTCAATGCCAGCCCACCGATCCATGCGTTGATTGATGCGAGCAAAGACCCTTCGTAGCTCAGCACCCACGGGCAGACAAACAATACCGCTCCTGCCACGGCATTCACCGTGTTGAGTATTGCTAAAAGAGAAACCCGTTCTTCGACCTTCCCAAGACAAGACGGCGGCTGACATCGATGTTGGAAGATCGCGTGTATGCTTGGAACTATGTGCCACTCCTTCTGCCGACCGCTCCGAACATCCATAGACATCCTATCTCGGCAAGGCTTCCTGGCGGCGTCTGTCGGGTGCATCGGAACGTCTCGCAGCGAGGAGCGGCGGTCTGATTCCATACGAAAGGTGGTCATTGATCCTGTCGCTCTGCTGCCGCGCCATGCCCCTTCGAGCCGTTAGCCCTCCGGAGATCTGTCGCCGAATGCGGTGGCCCGCCTTTCTGAAGTCGTCGACCAGCCGGATCTGCATGCGGGCGTAATCGGCATCGGAGCCACACCGGCTGCCGAAGTCCGAGGCATTTCGTTGAGGGGCTGGCTCTCTAACACGCCCCGCGGCGTATAGGTGGTCTTGAACCGCCTGATAGCGCCCACCCGCTAGCCCTTGCACGCCCCCGTCTCCAATCCTAAATTTTTGTTATTTGTCGTTGGTAGGAAAAGGAGGAAAAAATGCCGACGTCAGATATCCTTTGGAGTAGTCCCGTAAATGTTCGGCTTCCGAATGGTACTGAGAAGTCGTTCCAAAGTATCCACGACACCTTGGACTTTCTTGAAAACGAATGGCCCAAGGTACACGGTGCGTATCACGACGCAGCAGTAGCGAGTTGCCGAAACGCCCTCGGGCGACAGACTCCTCCCGCGGTCAGCAAAGAGCTTTTCCTCGCGGCATGCCTGGAAGCAGGCCTTGCGGTTCGAGGCGGTAGCAGGCGAGCGAGCGGCCAACGCTTATCAGAAACCGCTCACCGACATTTCTGAATCCGACAAAGCTGGAACAAATACCGGCAACCGCACTTATCGGCCAGAGGCCATTCCCCTCGACCTTTCATAAGTCCAAATGCGTGCCCCGCTGTTCTCGCGGGGCCTTTTTGGGCGATGGCAATGCAAAAGAGATGTTCTTCATGGAGGATGTTGTGATGTCTCGCAAAAACTTCAGTCGCTACGATGAGCCCCTGAATTCCGACGACTTACGCAAATGCCAGGCAGTTTTGAATGCTATCTGCGGGGACTTCGGGATAGAGCCTGGATCCGAGGAAGCAGATCGCATCACCGCGATCACCATCGAGCTCTATCAACAGGGGGTACGCGACGTTGGACATCTGAAGCATATCGTCGATGCCGCGCGCGGCCTCGATCTCGGCGGAAATGGAAACAAGACGTAGCCTACCGCGCTTTGAGCTTCGCTCACGGCCTTCGGGGCGTGACCACTTAAGGAGCCCTGACCTTACGCCGCAGAACACGCGGGGCTCTTTTCCACACCGGCATCCGAAGTTTCGCACGCTCGCGTGACCGCCATAGGTGTGAGGAAGCATCGGCGGTTGAATTCAACCCGGCCGGTTGGTCGCGATCCGATCTGACGCTCCAAATCCGATGAAAATCGCATGCTTCGTCTCCGTTTCGCAACAGTCTGTAAGGTGGTGCAATTTTTTGCCGCCATCAACGAATTTTTGAACGCCAAATGCCAGGTTTCTTGTTTCTTTCCAGCATGTTAGCACCCGCATTTGAAGAGTGCTTATTTTTTGTTTTGACCTCTTGAAATCGAAAAATCGCAAAACCAGATCATTTTGCGCAAAACGCTCGAACGAGGTTTTGCCCCCGCCCGGACCGGTCATCCGGTCCGGCGGGGAACAACGTCATCATTGTTTGTCCATCGGAGGAAAACATGTCGTTCCGACCGCTTCATGATCGCATTCTTGTCCGCCGGGTTGAGTTCGAAGAGAAAACCAAGGGCGGCATCATCATTCCAGATAGCGCCAAGGAAAAACCGCAGGAAGGCGAGGTCATCGCCGTTGGCCCTGGCGCGCGCAACGATGCCGGCCAGATCCAGGCGCTCGACGTCAAGGCCGGTGATCGCATCGTGTTCGGCAAGTGGTCCGGCACCGAGATCAAGATCAACGGCGAGGACCTGCTGATCATGAAAGAAAGCGATGTCATGGGCATCATCGAAGTCCCGGCAGAGCAGAAGCAGGCCGCCTGAAGGCCGACCGATCAGTTAAATTAGCTGCCTATTGAGGAGTTAAAGAAATGGCTGCGAAAGAAGTCAAGTTCCACACCGATGCCCGTGAACGCATGCTGCGTGGGGTCGATGTGCTTGCCAATGCTGTGAAGGTGACGCTTGGGCCGAAAGGCCGCAACGTCGTGATCGAAAAGTCCTTCGGCGCGCCGCGTATAACCAAGGACGGCGTTTCGGTCGCCAAGGAAATCGACCTGGAAGACAAATTCGAAAACATGGGCGCCCAGATGCTGCGCGAAGTGGCATCCAAGACCAACGATCTCGCTGGCGACGGCACAACGACCGCGACGGTGCTTGCCCAGGCAATCGTCAAGGAAGGCGCCAAGGCGGTGGCGTCGGGCATGAACCCGATGGACCTGAAGCGCGGCATCGACATTGCCGTCGACGCCGTGGTCAAGGAACTGAAGACCAACGCGCGCAAGATCTCCAACAATTCGGAGATCGCCCAGGTCGGTACGATTTCGGCCAATGGCGACGAAGAGATCGGCCGTTACCTTGCCGAGGCAATGGAAAAGGTTGGCAATGAGGGCGTCATCACCGTCGAGGAAGCCAAGACGGCCGAAACCGAACTTGAAGTCGTCGAAGGCATGCAGTTCGATCGCGGCTATCTTAGCCCTTACTTTGTGACCAATGCCGACAAGATGCGGGTCGAGTTCGAGGATCCTTATATCCTCATCCACGAGAAGAAGCTTTCGAACCTGCAATCGATGCTGCCGGTTCTCGAAGCTGTCGTCCAATCCGGCAAACCGCTCCTCATCATCGCTGAAGACGTCGAAGGCGAGGCTCTCGCCACCCTCGTCGTCAACAAGCTGCGTGGTGGCTTGAAGATCGCCGCCGTCAAGGCACCGGGCTTCGGCGACCGCCGCAAGGCTATGCTGGAAGACATCGCCATCCTGACGGGCGGCACTGTCATTTCCGAAGACCTCGGCATCAAGCTGGAGAACGTGACGCTGAACATGCTTGGCCGCGCCAAGAAGGTCGCGATCGAGAAGGAGAACACGACGGTCATCGATGGCGTCGGTTCCAAGGCCGAGATCGACGGCCGCGTTGCGCAGATCCGCGCCCAGATCGAGGAAACCACCTCCGACTACGATCGCGAGAAACTGCAGGAACGCCTCGCCAAGCTCGCCGGCGGCGTTGCCGTCATCCGCGTCGGTGGCTCGACGGAAGTCGAAGTGAAGGAGAAGAAGGACCGCGTCGACGACGCGTTGCATGCTACCCGTGCGGCCGTCGAGGAAGGCATTCTGCCGGGCGGTGGCGTGGCGTTGCTGCGAGCCGTCAAGGCCCTCGACAATCTCAACACGGCCAACCAGGACCAGCGGGTCGGCATTGAGATCGTGCGTCGCGCGATCGAGGCGCCGGTGCGCCAGATCGCCGAGAATGCCGGCGCAGAAGGTTCGATCATCGTCGGCAAGCTGCGCGAGAAGTCCGACTTCTCCTACGGCTGGAACGCCCAGACCGGCGAGTATGGTGATCTCTACGCACAGGGCGTCATTGACCCGGCCAAGGTCGTGCGCACCGCGCTTCAGGATGCAGCCTCCGTTGCCGGCCTGCTGGTGACGACGGAAGCCATGATCGCCGAAAAACCCAAGAAGGAAGCCGCTCCGGCGATCCCCGCTGGCGCCGGCATGGACTTCTAGGTGGATCAGCCAGGCCCGCCCGTCGGGCGGGCCGTTCCCGGAGTGAGAAATGAATCCGACGTCTTCCCCAACAAAGGAGGAGGCGCGTTTGTGCGCGAGTGTCGTCAAGGAAATCTCCCAGACAAGGGGAGTTTCCAGAGACCCGGTCGCTATCGGAAAGTTAACCGTGCTGGTGGCGCGGCTCTTCAACAGCGGGCTGCGCGAACGCGATGATCTTATGTCAGCCGCCATGCGATCGTCCGATTTGCAGGGTGACCTGATGCATACAGATACCGGAGTGCGAACGTCGTCAAATAGCAAAGAATGAAAGGAGAGGCGCGCTGCCGGCCTGGAAACTGGCACCTTTGGAGGCCACTAGCCGCCGAGGTTCACAACCATCAAGCAAACCTGAAAGGAGGTAACCGTGGCACTCGATCTGTTTGACTCACCCCTTTTCGCTCAGAGAAAGTACTTTGTGCAGGAAATAACAGGGCTCGATGACGCTTTCGACCTTCTGGACGAATGGCCTACAGAGCAGCGCGATCTCTCTTATGAAACGGCAGTCAGGGTTTGCCGAGATGCCGCGGCGGGCAAACGTTCCCTCCCTGCCGCGCGGGAGGACTCTCGACGCTTTTTGAAGCCAAAAGGCAAACTCGTCGACGTTGGCGAAGTCGCGCCATATTTGCGTAAGCTACGCACCGACAGCTTTAGCAAAGCGTGATCGGCCTGGCATCACGTTGGCTGCAAAAAAGTGGTGCGCTGCAGACACTCGCAACTTCGCAAATTTGGCAGCGTACAGAAATGACCGTCGATCACAGGCATCCTTCGGCGTGTGGCTGGGAACTCGCAATCAATGCGTCCTGATGCGACTTCGGAAGCCGCTTGAGATTTTCGCAACCGACCTCGGTAGCTTCTCCTCGACTTTGCGCAGCTCCCGCGACGAGCTGCTGCGCGACAATGCGCATGACGTCGCCTTCGCGCTAGCGGGCATTAGTCGCCGTCGTACTCGGTTGCAGCACGACGCGGCGACACTTCTCGAACAACTACTGTCACACGACTACGTTCGCTGTTCCGGTTAAATCCTCCACCGTGATGAACATGTTGAATCTGCAGGCCGGTGGCTCGGAGCCCGGCATGGACATGGCAGCACGTACGGCCGAGATCGTTTTCAGCCTCGCCTCGAACATCGAGCGAAACCGCGCATTCTCGTCTTCCTGGCCTGTGGTTGAACGGTATCGTCGCTTCTGCGTCAATGTGCTTGCCGTCGACCAGCAGCATATCGCGCAGTCCTTCGCCGGCTTCGATGGGCGGCGAGGGGTCGAGCGCTATCAGGACGCGCAATGGTATAGTCTTTCGACCGGCACGCCCGCGCTGAAAGATGCGCTGACGGTTATCGACTGCGAACTTGAAACGGTACTCAA
>NZ_JBFTIN010000071.1:0-15739 GCF_056394785.1 Rhizobium sp. 10N414
GCCTTCAACCGGCAGAACCTGTCGTTTTCGGAACGCTACTTCAATGAGAAGTTCGCCGAATACGACCTCACCGCCAACATTGCCTTCAGCTGCGATGACACCTATGCGCTGGTGTCGCTGGTCTCTGCCGGGCTTGGCATCGGCTTTGCCCCGGAATGGACGCTTGATCTTCCCAATCGCGGCTTTGAGCTGAAGAAGGTAAGCGGGATCGACTTCCGGATCGGGCTTGGGATCGCCTGGAATAAAGAGGACCCAACCGCTGGCCGTGATGACATCGTCGACATCGCACGGTCGCTGGCTCGGGCAGGGCGGTAGAGTGGGTCGTGGGACATCCCGCCTCGGTGTTCAGTGATCAGCAAGGATGGCGTCCGCGTCGTTGAGGCCCAGCGTTTGAGCCCAGTAACGTGCCTCAGATGGTTCAGGATGATAATATAGTCAGCGCCCGCATCTGCCGACGTTCATGAGATAGGGCGGGATGTCGCATGGCCGTCATCGCAAAGGTGAGAGGCACAGCGGCTCATCACGTTCTGCGACTATTGCGCTAGCGGTACAATTAGGGAAGTACGTTGCCGTTAGTGCCTAAGCGAGCAGCACGACAGGCAGGTGGAACAGACCGTGGGTCAGCTCCATCAGTCCCATCATCTGGGTTCACTTTTCGCAGAGTCGCCGTTCGCCAGAATAGGGCTGATATGTACAGTCGGACGGGCGGAAAGAACGATAGCTACGGGAGCAGGCCCTGACGTTGCAGGACTGTGGTGTGGCCTGTGCACTGACAAGTGGGTTCGCCCCGGGCTCCGCCAGTGCTTCGCGCATGAAAGCCCGCCATATATGCGCCGGAAGTTCGCCGCCGGTAACGCCCTTCATCGGCGTATCATCATCATTGCCAACCCATACGCCAGCAACGAGTGGTCCTGTGAAACCCACGAACCAAGCATCGCGATTATTTTGACTCGTGCCGGTCTTGCCGGCTGCGAAAGAGCCAGGGTCGGCATCGCGCCCCGTGCCCCGCTCGACGACCAACTGGAGTAGGCGAAGCAGATCAGGCTGATATTGCGCTAGATCAGTGGCTGGTGTGGCCGGTGGACCAACCCGAAACGACTTTTCGTGTCCCGACGCCTGAAAATCAACGATGCCCCAAGGTTCAACGGGTGCTTTGCCGAGGTGGACGGATGCATAGGCACTCGTGAGGTCAAGAAGGCTGATTTCCGATGTGCCGAGAGCCAGTGATGGCGTGTTGGCGAGCGGCGCACTAATTCCGAGTTCTCGTGCTGCTGCAATCACCTTGTCGAGCCCAACCTCCTGCGCGAGCGCCACTGCGGGCGCGTTGAGCGACCGCGCGAATGCCTCGGCGAGTGTGACCCAGCCGCGGTAGCGGCCACTGGAATTCTCTGGCGACCATCCATTGACCTCGATCGGGGCATCCAGGATTTGGTCGGTTAGGCCCAAGCCGGCCTTGAGGGCTGCATAATAGACGAACAGTTTGAACGTCGAGCCCGGTTGCCGCATCGCAGTGACCGCCCGGTTGAACTGGCTTTGTTTGTAGTCGCGACCCCCGACCATCGCAACGACGGCTCCGTCTGGCATCATCACAACCAATGCCGCTTGCGACGCCCCCCTAGTTTTTCCTTCAGTGTCCAGAGCTCTTTTGACGACCCTTTCAGCGATCTGCTGCAGGTGTGGAACGAGCGTGGTGCGGACAGTGGTCGATCCCGGCGATGTTCCGGCGATTTCGCTCGCCTGGGGCGAGATCCAGTCGGCAAACCAGCTTCCGGCGCGCGGCGGAGGTGCCGTCGGATGCAACTGAGCAAACCGCGCTCTAACGCTCTCTGCTACCGACGCTGCAATCTTTTTGTTGGCAACCATCGTGTCGAGAACGACCGAGGTCCGTTGCCGGGCGCCTTCGAAATTGTCGATCGGATTCCACTGGCTCGGTGCTCGCAGCAATCCCGCAAGCATTGCCGATTCGGCCAAGTCGAGCGCACCAATGTCCTTGTTGAAATATATCCGCGCGGCCGCGGGCATCCCCGTTGCGCCGGCCCCAAGATAGGCGGTGTTCAGATAACGCGTGAGGATCTCTTTCTTGCCCAGTTTCCACTCCAGCCAAATGGCGATCACGAACTCCTGGATCTTTCGCTTTATCGTTCGGTCGCTGTCGAGGTATTGCAGCTTGATTAGTTGCTGCGTGATCGTGCTGCCACCTTCGACGACCGAACCAGCCGCGAAATTTCGTACCAGCGCCCTTCCGATACCTCGGACATCGATACCGAAATGATCCATGAACCGCCGATCCTCGATCGACAGGACGGCATCGACCAGATGAGGTGGAAACGCTTCGTATTGCGCGTAGGGGCCTTGGTAGGGCCCCTGTCTGACCAACGGCTCGCCATTTGAAGTTTCCAAAACCACGATGGGCTTCAGCGTTCCGGCGCGGATCTCGCTCCAGGGAACATCCTTCAGCGCCCACACCAACAGGCTGCTTCCAAACAGCACGAAGGCAACAAAAATGGATGCGACCGTGATCTTCAGTCCGCTGGTGTGAAGCCATGCCTGCCGGCTGCGTCTGATCAGCTCCATGAAAAGACTGCGAACACGCGTGAAGGTTTTCGGAAGTGCAATCGCCAACCAGCGACGAATAGCAACCGGTCTGACAGACGCTCGCTTCGAAGCCTTAAGTTTCGTCCACAGTTGGGAAGCTCCCGCCTTTGCCGTCACCTTGGCCGAGGTGAAGAATGCATGCAGATCGTGGCGGAGCGCACGGCAAAGATTGAAGACTGCCTGCCTGCTCTCGCTAAAAGTTCTAGGAGAGGGGGGCTGATCGGTTTGAGTGAACGACCCGGATGCTTCTTGCTCGTGAGAACTGGGATCGTGTGCGAGGCTTGCCTCCGCTTTCGGTTCCTTGTCGGCGCCACTGGCACGCGCAATAGAGGATTTTGAAGGGCGTGGCATAGGTTACCGCTCAACGATTGGTTCATAAGATAGCGCGCCTTGGTGGAGTTGCAACGCGCGGGGCGGCCACTCTTACCTTCCTCTACATGAACGTGATGTTATTGGTTGCGCTGACAATGTGGGGGGCTGTCCACATTTTTTTCGCCGAGTTTGGGCTTCGATCTTGTCGCTGCCAAGGTTTCATTGCGAAGCGCTGATCGACCTGCATAGGAGGGGGACCCGTAATCGATCGCAAGATTTGCAAAAATGGTGGGATTGCCGCTCTGGCGCCAGTTCGCAACAAGTGGGTTGGTGCGAGCAAATCTGTGTCTGCTAGAATCGAAAAAGACGTAGGGCTTCACGGAAGCAGAAGAAACGACAATCCGTCGTTGGCTGGTCAGTGTGGCGACTGGTGTGTGATGTATTTGTGATTGTGTTGGCAACCATGCGTTCATCGGGACGTAGGCAAACGAACCGTATCGGGATTGAATCTAGTGGCCGACACGAAGTTGATTCTCAATAGCGAATTGATGCGGTGACGTTCCTGTCATCCGGCGGAAAGAGGTTATAAACGAACTCGCGCTGTGGTAGCCGACCTTGGTAGCGATGGCGTCTATCCCGTGGCCCTCGCGCATCATCGCAATTGCCCGGACAATGCGGCACCGGCGGCGCCAGTCAACAAAGGTAAGCCCCGTTTCGTCTTTGAAACGGCGGATGAATGTTCGGCTTGGTATGTCCAGCTTCGTGCACCATTCCTCCATGCTGCGTCGGTCGTTTGGATGGTTGTAGATTGCGGACGCCAGGTTGCGGAGGGCCTGATTTCGAGGAAGTGGCAAATGCAGCCGATCGGGCTCGCCTTCTGCTATTTCATCGAGCAGAACTTCGAACAAGTTGCCTTCGCGTAGACTGGAACGGGTAACCGTCCTCAGCCTATCTACGACCGCCAAGATCAAGTTTGTCCCTTTCATCACGAACGAGGAACTAGGAAGCCTCCTGCACAGGTTTTCGTCGATCATAAAACTTGTGCCTTCTACATGTCCCAGCGTTTCGGTTTCATGTACTTCGTTTGGCGGTATCCAGCAGGGCTTGTAGGGCGTCATCAGCCA
This sequence comes from Rhizobium sp. 10N414, assembly GCF_056394785.1. Classification (NCBI taxonomy): domain Bacteria; kingdom Pseudomonadati; phylum Pseudomonadota; class Alphaproteobacteria; order Hyphomicrobiales; family Rhizobiaceae; genus Rhizobium; species Rhizobium sp. 10N414. The sequence goes on from NZ_JBFTIN010000071.1 coordinate 4,032, forward strand.
AGCGCTGCTTGCTGTCGTAAAATTGCACAGACCTTTGCGAAGGAGAAAAAGCTGCCCTTCGGCATGCCTGTGTTTCATTTTGTACGGACTCATTTCGCGGTGAAAATCCCGCATCGTTATCATATCGAAGTCCCTACTAGACTCGGCCGCTTGGCGATATCAATAAAAAAAGGAGTATTATTGACGTATATAGCCAACCCCTATATCGGTTGTCCACTGTCAGATTTCGGAAACTTGTCATGGAAGCGATTGAGTACGAGCGAGAAAAGCTCGAAATGTTTCTCGGTCGGTGGGAAGGGAGGGGGACAATCCATTCAAACCCCTGGGGAGGCGCTGGGCCGACTCAGACCGCGTGGTGGTTTCACTGGGACGAGCCCCGATTATTCCTGTTGTGCGATTGCCGTGAGGAACGAAGCGATGGATCAGTCTTCTCCGCGCATGGCGTACTTGGAATTGATCCCGTAATGCGCGATCCATTATGGTGGATCTTCGACTCGTACGGCTACCCGCCTATGGATCCGGCTCGTGGTAGTTGGGACGAGCAAACCCTACATCTCGTCAAAACAACGGCGCGGGGTACCGGCCGGACCTCATTTTCCAGACGAAAGGACAGTCTCGAATGCGTGGTCGAAAGCCGTGGCATCGACGAAGCGAATTTTGTCCGTGTCATGTCCGGATCATTTTGCAGAACCGGCGACTAAGCTCTTCAACGACCGGTCGCAACTCCGAACGGCGGTCAGTCTCGTCCAGGCAGGAACAACGACTGAAGCCGCCTGACAGCTTAGGCTTTTGCGCTCCACCGCATCAGAGGATCTTCACATGCGTGCAGGCTTGATCGCTACGGCGTTGATAGGGTGAATGATGCAGTCGCACGATCAATATCGTCACGCTGCGGCAAAACGAAAGGAGCCGTCGAAGATCATATCGAAGGCGAGCAAGTAATTCGCCAAATCCCGGTTGGAAGTTGTAAGTCATCGCTCGCTTTAGCCTGTTTTCGGCTCACGCAATTACTCTGGACGAGGAAACCTCAGGCCGAAACACTTAAGGAGCTGTCGAGATATTGGCGGCCTGTAATCGGAAAGAAAGCGCAATGTCGTCACTTGATAAAATTATTGCAGAAAATATGGTGTGCGCCACTATCAATGCGGTGCACGATGCCGCCTCGCCCACAATCCGAGCCTTTCTAGCGGCGCATCAACCGGATCGTAGCTTGACTTTCCACATCTCGATACCCTCGACAGATGCCGAAGGCTGCTACGCGCGAATGCTGGACAGTGCGGGGGTTACGCTGAGTAGAACGAGTATTGGCCGTTTCATCGGAACTGCTACTTGCGGAAATTGGACTAAGTTGCTGATCGACCACGGCGAGCTTTTGGAGCGCCATTCAATCGCGCTTTGCCCGGTTCGCCCGGGATGCTCGTAAGACCGCGCCGTCAACGGCATCGATCAGGATATCAAGCTCAACAAGGCTCTGTGGCTCCTCGGCGAAAGGATGGCGGCGCTGAAGGCGTGAGCAGGCGAGCATATGCGCCGATGAGGCGGCGCATCCACCTGTCCTCGCATTCGTCTGCCCAAGTGAAGGAACTGTGACCTACAAGGGAGGCCGATCAGCCCGGCGCGCGTGTGCCTGTCCCTTACCGCTACCCAAGCGGTGCGGGCCAGGACGAGGGATGCCCCTGAGGCCCCATCCCTCGCGCTCCCTTCCCACCCGTCAAATTCAGGATTGAGAGGAGAGATCGTCTTGATCGCCGGCCCTGTCGAACTGTTTGCGGATATAGGCTTCGATGTAGTCGAACACTTCGACCGCACCAGCATCCGTCTCTATCAGATCGATCGGTCGACGGCCGCCGAGTTGCACGCTCTCTCTGCGCGCCCATTTCAAAATTTCGCCTTCGGTGCGCAGCACCGGGCGGGCCATCTCCAGCATTTTCGTGAGGTGATGCGGCTTCGCATACCATGAATGCGGTTTGATGCTGGCCCGCCGGCGGCCGGGGACGACATCCGGCAACGGCGACGCCCGCAACTCATCTTCCGAGATATGCCGCCTGACCCAGTGAGCCAGCTTCGCCAGCGACACGTTTGCCTCGCGTTCAAGATCGCCGCCCGCGCCGACTTTGCGCGTCGGGATCACCAGGCCGCGAACGATGTGGGGGCAACGCGCCTGCAACATCTCCAGAGCCGGTGCAAGGTCGGTGTCATTGGTGACCAGCACCACCTGGTCAACCTCGCCGCTCAGGGCGTCGTCGTAGAGATGAAGCGCCAGGTTCACATCCGACTGCTTCTCCTCGAGTTTCCAGACCTGGATCTTGTCGCAATCGCGCGGCCAGCGCTTTGGATCGTCTGCGGGAACGATATGCTGGTTGGCCTTGTAGAGAGAATAATGGCCCATCACGAAGGACAGCCTGCCACCGCAATGCGTCGTCAGGGCATTGTGGTATTGGGCCTGCGAAGACACCGAATCTTCGCCCTTGGCAGCGCTTTCGATGATCCTGGCCGTGAAATACTTGATCGCGCTGTCCGGATGCAGCGTCATCGTCGCCGGCTCGGCGCCCGGCGCTGGCCTATAGAGGATCGACGGCAGGATTTGCGTTTCGAAAAGGGCGAGAACGTCGAGCCATTTGAACGCTGTTTTGCGCAGGCAGCCATAGTAAAGATTGTAGCCGTCGATATCGACGCGTGTTCGTAACGCCGGCACTCCCTACCCCCAAGGCATAAAAAAACCGGCTTGCGCCGGCTTTTTACCCCAACCGCCCGGAGCCCGTGTCTCTCAGGACGCTGGATTAGTTGTTAGCTCTCGACATAGTGTCGAGTGGCCCTCTCGTCAATCGATATTAGCGGCTCACCACGCGCTGAAGCCGGCAGCTTCGCCGTGAATCCACCTAAAATAGGCGTTCTTCGGGAAATCTGCAACGGAATGACACGGTCCTCCCCGGGCAGTGAGTCAGGAGAGGGGCCCGGCCCGTTCCGGGCCGCATGTTTGTATCCGCCCCATGACATCGCCGGCCAGGCCGGTCAAGCGGCCCGTGAAGCCGGTCCATCTTCGGCGCCAGTCCGTAAGCGGACCCGAGAAGACTTCCCACCTTCCGCGCCACGCCACTTGACAGTCCCACCCGCCGCCGCGGGACGGGCTTTCGACCCCGATATCTTCAACACTGACCAAGGATCGCAGTTCACCTCGGTGGACTTCACGGCCGTGCTGAAGAAGGCGGAAATCGCCATCTCGATGGATGGCAAGGGTGCGTGGCGGGACGACGTGTTCGTTGAACGGCTCTGGCGTTCGATCAAATACGAGGAAGTCTACCTCTACGCCGACAAGACAGTATCCGAGGCCCGCGTCGGCATCGGCCGATATCTGACCTTTTACAATAGCCGATGCCCACATTCGTCCCTTGACCGGCAGACGCCGGATCAGGCCTGCTTCAACGCGCTGACACCAATGATAGTCGCGGCACAATCAAGGCGAAAATCCACTTAGCGAAATGCCCAAAACTGTTCAGACAAACCGAGTTACCTCTAAGTTGGAAGGCCGTGGTTTTCGTACAGACGCTTCACATCTTGGCCAATTCGTAAGCAGTCAGATCTTTTGAACGACCCGCCTATGATCGGCTCAGTTCGCCGGAAAGACGTTTCGCAATTCGGCCGATGACGATAAGCGCTGCTGTCGTCCCCGCGAGTGCGCAACCTGCGACCATGTTGCCTTGAATGCTGAATCTCTCGTTGAGAAACCCGCCAGCGAGCGCTCCCACCGCGATAGAAATCTGAAAGACACTGACGAACGCCGCTCCGCTGATTTCGCGGCGATCCTGAGCGGCCGTTAGCAACCAAACCTGCAAGCAGATGGGAATACCTCCGAACGCAATTCCCCACACGATTATACTGAATGCGGCCACTAGAGAGCTGTGAGTAAGGGTAAGCGCAAGCAGTGAAAGACCTAGTAGAAGTGAGTACAACAGCGCCATTTGGCGAAAATACGTTTGTACGTATTCTCCAGATATGGTGTTTGATATAAGTCCTGCGCATCCAAAAGCAAAGAACGCCCATGGAGAAATTCCATTGGGTACTTGCAATTCCCCAATGAGAGAAGCGAGGAAAGTGTAGGCAATGAAATGGCCCGAAATTAAAAGAGAGGTTGCGGCCAGCCCCTCGGCGAAATTTGGTATGCGGAGAAGCTCCCAAAGAGAAGAATAATGGAATTTGTTCTGTGGTTGCAGTTTTGGAAGCAAAAACAATTGGGCTAGTGCGATGGAAATCGCGATAGTGCCGAAAACCAAGAGAGCTGCTCGCCAACTTTGTGCCTGTATAATGGCGGACGCAAGCGGCAACCCGATGACGCTGCCGGCGGAAGCTCCGCCGAACACGATCGCAATTGCTCGACCTTTTAGATGCTGTGGCACCAACCTCGCGGCGGAAGTCGCTCCGATCGACCAGAAGCCACCGATAGATACTCCAAGAACTAACCGCCCTAACAAAAGAAGCGTGAGACCACCACTAAATGCGCCGACCATATCGGCAACGAACGTAAGCAGCATCATTGCCAGCAGTAGCGTCTTTCGGTCTGCTTGTGACCAACAGAAAAGAGGTGCCGCGATGGCCGCCGCGAGGGCCGGAAGCGTTACTGCAAGGCCAACTGATCCCGCGTCTATCGCATAGTCCCGAGCTATGACAGGAAGAGCAGCGATCGGCGCGAGTTCACTCGATACCAAAGCAAAGGTTCCGAAGCATAGTGACCAAACTCCCCCCCATCCTCGTAACTCTTGTTGCTGCGTTACATTTTTAAATATCTCTTTGTTCATCATTTACTCCGAGCGTTCGTGTCGCAATGCGATTGAGCCAATCGGCGTGGCACTCACGCTTAACTCTCTATCGCCGCAGAGTGTTGGCGATAAAAGCACCAGGCAAACCACCCGAATCTTGCTGACCTTGACCTGATGAGGTGGACCACCCCCGCTCCGGCACCGCTGTGCCATACCGAGAATTTCCACCATCACACGGTCGCTGGCCGGGCCCCGGAGAGAGGCTCTCAACCGGGCCGGTTGACCATGTAAACTCGCTCGCGAGCGAACGCTGGCGAGAAGCCGACTGAACGCTAGACCGAATGCCGAACAGCACGGCTGATATGCTATTGCAGTGGCTGCTTATGGTGACAGTCAGGATATGGCTGCATCTGGCTATCGGCCCAAAGCTCTCATCCGTGGGGACATTCGACCGAACGATTGTTCGATCTGCGTTCGCTGAAAAGCTGGCTGGAGATCCACACTGCGACCGCAAACCCGCTGAAAGCTGCTCCCAAGATGGTAATCCCCGACCAGCCGTACCGCGCGTAGGTTGCCGTTGCGGCGATCGCACCCAGAGCGCTGCCAATTGAGTAAAAGATCATGTAGCCTCCAATTAGGCGGCCACTCTTGTGCGGATGCACGCTCACCACGACGCTGAGGTTGGTCACGTGGACGGCTTGGACTGCCAAGTCGAGCGCGAACACGCCAACTAACAGCACTGAAATGGAGAGTGGAAGGAAAGCGATCAGACCCCAGGATGCGAGCAGGAGCGCAAGAGAAATTCCGGTCGTCCATCGACCGTAGCCTTTATCTGCAAGTCTTCCAGCGGATGTTGCTCCAATCGCGCCTGCCAGTCCAACCAATCCGAACAGCCCAATCAAGGTATGGGAATAGGAAAATGGCGGAGCGCTGAGTGGAAGCACCAGCGAGGTCCAGAACGTGCTGAAGGATGCAAAGATCAGAAGCGCGAGAATGCCTCGAAAGAGCAGAATCGGCTCGCGCAGGAACGTGGATGGAACGGAGACGAGAGCGTTGAGATATGTTTCGGAATGCCGCTCTGCCGCTCGCCGTGGCAGCACCCGCACAAGGATACCAACCATCGCGACCGTGAGCAGCGCAGATGTCAGATAAACCGTCCGCCATCCGCCGAAATCGGCAATCGTGCCGGCAACGGATCGAGCTGCGAGGATGCCGGTTACGACGCCGCTGGTGACCGTGCCTACCACACCGCCGCGTTGAACCGGCGTCGCCAGGGCCGCGGCCTGGGCAACGAGTATCTGAACGAGAACAGCCAGCAATCCGACCGCGCTCATGCCAGCAAACAGTATCGTCTTGGCCCCGGCCGTCGCCACCACGATAAGAGCGATCGCCGAAAGCAGCCCTTGGATGATGGTAAGCTTTCGGCGGTCGGTGAGATCGGCGATCGGCACGATGAAGATCAAGCCCAGCCCGTATCCGACTTGCGTCAGCGTGACGACAAGACCGATGCTGGAGGACGAGATGCCGAGGTCATGCGCCATGAGATCGAGCAGGGGCTGAGCGTAATAGATATTGGCCACACTCACGCCTGCTGCCACCGCGATGATCAGCGTCTGTACTCTCGACAACCCATGTGCTGGAACCCTGTTCGCGGCATCTGCTGTGTTCTCACTCATCGTGGCTGCTCCTCGTGGTTTCAACTCGTTTGACGTTGAAACCACTTGGCTCACCTCAAAGCTAGTTCTAAGATAGAACCAGCTTCCGGATTGGAGATCGATAGCGATGGTGAAACGGGTTAGTCTTTGGAATGCCGGGTGCCCGGTCGCGCGTTCTCTTGATGCAATCGGCGACTGGTGGTCGCTTTTGATCATCCGCGACGCTTTCGACGGCAAGCGTCGTTTTGGCGAGTTCCAGAACGGGCTGGGCATAAGCAAAGGGGTGTTGTCGACCCGATTGCGCGACCTTGGGAAGCGAGGGATTTTCGAAACCGTGCCAGCCTCGGATGGAACCGCATACCGCGAATACGTCCTCACGGCAAAGGGACGCGGTCTGTTCCCCGTTATCGTTGCACTCCGACAATGGGGTGAAGATTACCTGTTCACTGACGGGGAGGATCGTTCCTCGCTTGTGGACCGAGAAAAACGCGCGCCAGTCGCTCGGCTTGAGGTCCGATCCGCCGATGGTCGCTCTCTTGTCTGGAGCGACACTCAGGTAACAGGCTGATGTCGCTCGGGAACGAGCGTGTGTATGACCGCTGCTTGCGGGTGCAGAGCGGTCTACTGTCAATCTCGCCTTTCGGCCGCCAACAGCGGTCGTGGGGGTTCTGTCACGCAGGTGCAGCGCTGGACGCAGAAAAGGCGAACGGGCACTGTGCGAAAGAATTCTACTCGGGTGGGGCTACGTTGCTGACCAAGCAAAACCCCGCTGCTTTTGTTGCCTAAGTGTGTCGCTTATCCGACTGACCAAAGCATGCCAAAAGATTTTCGCAGCCCAAGGTACCGAAGTTATGCTCCGTGGCTGCTTAGCGCGACTCGATATCCGCTTTCGGCCGCTCTCTCGATTGCGTCGATAACCCGGTGTATTCCGACCGCATCCTCGAAACTTGGTGCAGTACGAGTGCCGTTCCGCAGATCCTTGGCCATTCTGGCATAGAGACGTGCGACATTCCCAGCTTCCACGTCCTCAGGCCAACCGGTTCGGTATGAGGCCGGAATCTCAAGCGCACGAAATGCGTTCTCTGCGCCGCGTCCACCCGTCAGTGAAAGCTGCACCATTTGTATGTGGCCGGATGAACCTGACACCCGAATGTCGCCCTCCGTCCCGTGAATTTCCCAAAACAATCCATTGCCGTCCCGCGATGCGCCGCCGCGATAGTGAATCGAAATGGGGGCGCCGCTGGCCAAAATCCCACTCACTAATACCTGGTCAGGTGCCGATGCTGGTAGCATTTCGCCGGTGTCGATTGACATCGCCGTGGGTCTCCGTGTTGCCATTACGGCAGAAACTTCCGCGACTTCGCCAAGCACATCCCTTAGCGCCGCCAGTGTGTGCCCCAGGGGGATCGTGAGCAGAGTTGCACCATTGGCGCGGTCCAGCAAATACCCGTAGGTTTTCGTGTCAGGGATGGTGCCGCCGCCCAGTGCAGTTCCGCCTCGCGCGACCAAGGTGGTCGACAGCACCTCACCGACAAAGCCGTCGAGGATCAAATGTCTCAGATAGTCGATCTCAGGCGCGATGCGCGCCTGAGTCCCGACCACTCCCAGCACTCCTTTTGCCTTGGCGAGAGACGCCATTTCGCGGGCTTCGGCCAGTCCATTGTCAAGCGGCCATTCGCAATAGACATGTTTGCCCGCTTCGATCGCAGCTTTCACAATTTCAAGGTGTGGGGGCACCTTCACCGCGACGGTGACAATGTCGACGTCTGGCGCGGCGATCATCTCGGCAACGCTGGCGAAGGCTTTCGGAATTCCCAGCTCGTCTGCGGCGGCTTGAGCACTGGCTTTGCTGGAATTGGTAATCCCAACGATTTCGAAGGTGTCCGAGAGCGTTCGCAATGCGGGAATGTGTGCCCGCGCAGCCCAGCTTCTTCCAGGCTGCACGCCAACGATGCCGATTTTGAAACGTTGTCCGGTCATGATGCTCGCTCTCTCGTGGTAAAAATCCTGATGCCCGAAAACTAGCTGGATGCGTTCCCTGCGAAAATTCGGTATATGTGCAAAGGATCATGGAGATTTTGCACAGATGGTCGACTGGGAAGACATCCGTCATTTCCTTGCCGTTGCTCAAAGCGGTACGCTATCTGGCGCTGCCCGCGGCCTAAAGGTCGACCACGCGACTGTCAGCAGGCGGCTTGCCGCGCTGGAGGCTGAACTTGACGTGAAGCTGGTGGATCGCCTGCCGCGATCCTGCCGCCTTACTAGCTTGGGCAGGCAGGTGTTCGAGCGGGCCTTGGAGATGGAGACTTCGGCCCATAGCATTGCTCGTCTGGCGAAAGCCGCTCATGCCCCGCTTTTTGGCAGGATCACACTCAGCGCGCCGCCAGTGCTCGTCACGCATCTTCTGACAGAGCGTTTGACCCGCTTCCGGGCGGAGTATCCCGATATCCGGCTCTCGCTTTCCGCGCAAGCACAGCGTGTTTCGCTCAGCCGGCGGGAGGCCGATGTCGCTGTGCGGTTCGTGAGGCCGGATGAAACCGGTAGCGTCACGCGGAAGATCGGCACAATGGCTTTCGGCCTCTATGCGCACCGATCCTATGCACATTTAGCCGCACCCGAACGCTGGGAGTTCATAGCCTGGGACCAAACTTTTGCCGATACTACGCCAGCACAATCGTGGTTGCTTGATATTGCCGGCGGGCGCCCGGTCGTTTGCGAACTGACTTACTCAAGCGAGCACCTGATCGCGGTGCGGGCTGGGGTGGGCGTAGCAGCCCTGCCTTGTTTTATCGGTGAACGCGACCGCGATCTCGTTCGGATCGAGGAGGGCGCTTCGTACTTCGCGCGCGACATATGGCTAGTGGTTCACGGCGACCTGCAAAAAACTCCAGCGGTGCGCGCAGTGATGGATTTCGTAGTAACAGTCGTCTCCGATTATCCTGATCTAGCGGTCCGATAGGGATTTCCGGCGAGGGCGACCGAGGACCGCTCAACAGGTAGGAACGTTTGGTCAAGTAGCTAACCAAAAGGTGACCGAAGCAATCGTCCCTCGTGAGATGCGGCCGCCTACCCGCCGGACCTTCACGATCGGTGCCGGCGGGAAGGTCGGCCTCCTTGAGGATCGTCCGTTACTCGTCGCCATTGCCATCCGGCGGCCGATTTTCCGGCGAGGAGGCGCGTCGGCCGGATTTCCTGACGCCCTATCTGACGACCATTCGGGCGACCGTTAGGAGGCGAGCTTTAAGAAAGGATGTGATACTTTGAATGCTGCCTGGCCATCGCATTTGTGCCCTTACGCAGATTACTCTAGATCAGTGCTCCAGAGTTCAATGTCTCCCACGTTAATTAAGCGCTCTTATCTAAGTCCGCTGCTTAATTAAATTAAGTGCGCCTTGCTTAAATAACGGGCGCGGCTGATACTGGGTTATGTCTGATTCCCAATCCAAACATCGGTTGGGTCGTTTCGTCGAGACGATCGCTGCCAATGAAACAGTACGGGCGTTCGTACCCCCACCGTTGCCGCCCGAGCCGGCGATTGATGTGCTTTCATTGCTGGAGCGTCTCAGCTTGGCCGAGCGCGCGCTCGGGCGCTTGGATGGTATCACAATGCTGCTGCCGCGCCAGGAGCTGTTTCTTTATATGTATGTGAGAAAGGAAGCTGTTCTTTCCTCTCAGATTGAAGGCACGCAGTCGACGCTTTCCGATCTCTTGCGGTTTGAAACTGAAGCTCAGGCGGGGCAGCCGGTCGATGATATCCGTGAAGTCTCCAACTATGTTGATGCCATGATGTATGGTCTGGAGCGGCTGGAAACGCTGCCCATGTCGTTGCGTCTGATCCGTGAGATGCACGCCAGGCTCCTACACAGTGGGCGAGGAGGCACTAAGGATCCAGGGGAGTTCCGCCGATCGCAAAATTGGATTGGTGGCACGCGCCCCGGCAATGCACTCTTCGTGCCTCCACCCGTCACTGAAATGGCCGGTTGCCTGGATGCTTTCGAGCGCTTCATCCATGACGAGCACTCGCGTCTACCGGCACTCATCAAAGCCGGCCTGCTGCATGTCCAGTTTGAAACGATCCATCCATTTCTCGATGGCAATGGCCGTATCGGCCGCCTGCTTGTGACCCTATATCTTTGCATGAACGGCGTTCTGAGAAAGCCGCTGCTATACCTCAGTCTCTATCTAAAGTCTCATCGGCGAGAATATTATCGGCTACTGCAAGAGGTTCGCGAACATGGAAACTGGGAAGCCTGGCTAGACTTTTTCCTGGCCGGCGTCGCCGACACTGCCAATCGAGCGTTTGAGGCTGCTACTCAGATAGTCGATCTTTTCAAGGAGGATCGGGAGCGGATAACTATGGAGAGTGATAGAGCAGGGTCGGCCCTTCGCATTCACGAGCTTTTCCAGCAGAATCCTTTTCACACGGCGAACCAAATTGTCCAGATCACAGGTCTGTCTGCCCCAACCGTCAACGCAGCGCTTGCTGATCTGGAGCGTTTAGGCATCGTTAACGAGGTAACCGGACGTAAGCGAGGCCGCGTGTTCAGCTATCCACGATATCTTGCAATTCTAAGCGAAGGCACCGATCCCTTGCCGCTCAGCTCATGACAAATAGATGAGCCAAAGGTTCGAGCGGATGTCCGCATTGGAGGTTGATATTCAAAACCTAAGGTCGCAGCTAGCCCAGAGATTACGCGAACAGAACGGGAGCTGCGCCGCCTTGTTGACCGCTACGGCGGCGATTGAAACGAATGGGGAAGCCTTCAGCGACATTTAGAGCAGCTCGGGGAGGATCTGTTTCGCGAGCTGCATCCGCCGGCATTCTCTGCATCTGCGACCGGTTGCCGAAGGTACCGGTTCTGAAGATTATTACCGCCTTGAAGGTACCAGGTGGAAGACGCCTCCGTCTCGCGACGGGGTGTAGCCGATACTCGACGGAGCCGAATGCGAGCAACTGTCCTCACCGTAGGTCATGGCCGTTGAGATAGACGAGATCGAAGGCACAAAGGATGGCGTCAGAGGCCCGGTTGCCAGGCGTCTTGCCGGAGGCGCCTAACGACTTTCAGCAGCCCGAGATCCGGTCGCCCCTCGCCGTCAAGCATCACGGCCTCGCTATCGATGGTCATCGTCGCCGGCCCAAGCGCCCGGGCAGCTTCTGCAATTGCCGGAAACCGATGCGTCCAGTCATGGCCACGACGGGTCAGGATCCTGACGCCTTGCGGTTCGATATGCACCGCCAGGCGGTAGCCATCCCATTTCAGCGAGCCGCCAGACCCGAGAGCAAGGGTTCCTTCAGTGC
>NZ_JBFTIN010000072.1:0-15608 GCF_056394785.1 Rhizobium sp. 10N414
GCACTCAGGTGACTGCGCGTTCCTAGATTGGCCAGCCGGTCCTCAGCAGACCCCATAAAGCAGCGGCCAAGCCCCGACTGCGAACAGAAGCAAGCACTCGGCGAGGGACTAAGCTCACAAGGGATTGACTCAAGGCCCGTTACAGAAGAACCTTTCAATTTAACCCCGAAAGGCTCTAGGCGATGGCGATCGAGTTCCTGGAATGGCTCGCCGCAACCCCGCTGTCGTCAGGGCTGCGGCGCTCGGCGCTTGTCTACATGGCCGTCAACGCCGCCCATATCCTTTCGATCGGCCTGCTGATCGGGGCGATCCTGCCGCTGGATCTGCGGCTGATGGGCTGCTTCGGCTCGGTGCCGCTGGCGGTGCTTGGCCCGTTCCTGTCGCGGGCCGCGGCTGTCGGGCTCGTGGGAGCTGCTATCACCGGCTTTGCCCTTTTCAGCGTCAAGCCGATGGAATACGCCGGAAATCTGGCCTTCCTCGCAAAGCTGGGGCTGCTGGTGCTCGGCATCGTGAACGCGGCCGTGGTCCATGCCCAGGCTGCCTGGCGGCGGGCCGTGTCAGGCTCTGCGCCCGCGTTCAGCTTGCGCCTGCAGGCGGGCCTTTCCGCGGCCGTATGGATATCCGCGCTTCTTGCCGGCCGCTGGATCGGCTTTGTCTGATGGCGATCGGCAGATTTACCGATCGCTCGTTTCCCAGCGCGGATTGATCCACGGCTCCTGGTTGGAGCGCGGCAGCGGCTGCTTGCCGAGGATATGGTCGGCAGCCTTCTCGCCGGTCATGATCGACGGGCCGTTGAGATTGCCGTAGGTGACGTGCGGGAAGATCGAGCTGTCCGCGACGCGCAGCCCGTCGACGCCGATGACGCGCGTTTCGGGATCTACGACCGCCATCGGGTCGGTTTTCGCGCCCATCTTGCAGGTGCCGCAGGGGTGATAGGCGCTTTCCAGGTGCTCGCGCAGGAAGGCGTCGATCTGTTCGTCGGTCTGGACGGCCTCCCCCGGCTGGATCTCCGGGCCGCGATACTGGCCGAAGGCCTTCTGGCCGAAGATCTCGCGGGTCAGCCGCACGCAATGGCGGAATTTTTCCCAGTCCTCGGGATGGCTCATGTAGTTGAAGCGAATGACAGGATCGGCCTTCGGGTCCGAGGAGCCGAGCGTGACGTTGCCGCGCGACTTCGACAGGTTGTAGCCGACATGCACCTGGAAGCCGTGGCTCTTGGCCGCCGCCTTGCCGTCATAGCTGATCGCGACCGGCAGGAAGTGGTACTGGATATCGGGCTGCTTGACGCCAGCCGCCGAGCGCAGGAAGGCGCAGGCCTCGAACTGGTTCGAGGTGCCAAGCCCCGACTTGGTGAACATCCATTGCGCGCCCGCGACCCCCTGCCAGAACCAGGGCAGCCAGGAATAGAGCGAAACCGGCTTGGTGCTAACCTGTTGGAAATAGAATTCCATGTGGTCCTGCAGGTTGGCGCCGACGCCCGGCCGGTCTGCCTTTACCTCGATCCCCATTTCCTGCAGATGCGCGCCGGGCCCGATGCCCGACAGCATCAGGAGCTTCGGCGAATTGAAGGAGGAGGCCGAGACAATGACCTCGCGGTTCGCCTTGACGATCTCGATCTTGCCGCCCCGCTCGATTTCGACGCCGGTTGCCCGGCCGTTCTCGATCACCACCTTGTGGGCGTGGCCGTAGACGACCTCCACGTTCGGTCGTTTCAGCGCCGGTTTCAGATAGGCTGACGCGGCCGACCAGCGGCGACCGCCGAAAATCGTCTGCTCCATCAGTCCGAAGCCTTCCTGCTTCGAGCCGTTGTAGTCCTCGGTCGCCTCGAAGCCTGCCTGCTTGCCGGCCTCGATGAAGGCGCGAAACAGCGGGTTGCGGAAGACACCGCGCTGGACGTGCAGCGGTCCATCCTTGCCGCGCCAGCCTTCCTCGCCGCCGTGGCTGTGCTCCATCCGCTTGAAGTAGGGGAGGACGTCGGCATAGGCCCAGCCTTGCGCGCCGAGCTCTTCCCAGCGGTTATAGTCCTCGGCGTGGCCGCGCACATAGACCATGCCGTTGATCGAGGAGGAGCCGCCGATCACCTTGCCGCGCGGCGCGGTGATCCGCCGGTTGTTCAGGTTCGGCTCGGGCTCGGAGAGATAGCCCCAGTTGTAGCGCTTCATGCTCATCGGCCAGGCAAGGGCGGCCGGCATCTGGATGAACGGCCCGAAGTCGGATCCGCCCGCCTCGATGACGATGACGGTATTCTTGCCGTCTTCCGAAAGCCGGTAGGCAAGCGCCGAGCCCGCCGAGCCGGAGCCGATGATGACGAAATCTGCCTGCTGCATGATGTGCTTCTTTTCCGATTCACCACCTCGTCCTCGGGCCCGCTGGAGAGCCGATCGGGACGAAGCGAAATTGAATGCTACCTGCCGGGACCGGCCGCCTGCTGCCTCAATAGGGCGCCTGCACCGGCCCCATGCCGACATAAACCGTCTTCAGCTCCGAATAGTGCTCCAGCGCGGCCAGCGAATTTTCGCGTCCGAAGCCGGATTGCTTGGAGCCGCCGAACGGGATTTCGACAGGGCAGAGATTGTAGGTGTTGATCCACAGCGTGCCCGCCTCGAGCTGGTCGACGACGCGATGGGCGCGCGTCAGGTCTGATGTGAAGACGCCGGCGGAGAGGCCGAATTCCGTCGCATTGCCGCGAGCGATCACCTCGGCCTCGTCGTCGAAGTCAAGCACGCACATGACGGGGCCGAAGATCTCCTCGCGGGCGATCGTCATCTCGTCGGTGACGTCGGCAAAGACCGTCGGCTGCACGTAGTAGCCTTCGCCGGAGACGTTGTTGGGGATGCCGCCACCGGTGACGAGGGTCGCACCCTCGGCCTTGCCCTTCTCGATGTAGGAGAGAACCTTGTCGCGCTGCGCCCAGGACACCATCGGCCCGAGCTGCGTCGCCTCGTCCATCGGATCGCCGATGGCGATCGCCTCGGTGCGGGCTTTCAACCGCTTGAGGAATTCCGCCTTGATCTTCCGCTGCACGAAGACGCGTGTGCCGTTCGAGCAGACCTGGCCGGTCGAATAGAAGTTGCCGAGCATGGCGCCGCCGACGGCGCTGTCGATATCGGCATCGTCGAAGACGATTAGAGGCGACTTGCCGCCGAGCTCCATGGTGACGTGCTTGAGGCTGCCGGCAGCGGCCGCGGCGACCTTGCGGCCGGTCGGAACCGAGCCCGTCAGCGACACCTTGGCGACATCAGGATGGTTGACCAGCAGCGGTCCCGTCTCGCGATCCCCCTGGATGACATTGTAGAGCCCCTTCGGCAGGCCCGCCTCATGAAGGATCTCGGCAATGGCAAGGGCCCCAAGCGGTGTGTTTTCCGACGGCTTGAAGACCATGGCATTGCCGGCGGCGAGCGCCGGTGCACCCTTCCAGCAGGCGATCTGCTGCGGATAGTTCCAGGCGCCGATGCCCACGCAGACGCCAAGCGGAACACGCTTGGTGTAGGCGAAATCGCCACCGAGCGGGATGTAGGAGCCATTGAGGCCGGCAGCTGCAATGCCGCCGAAGAACTCGAAGCTGTCGGCGCCTGATGTCGGGTCGGCGACGATCGTTTCCTGGATCGGCTTACCAGTATCCAGCGTCTCCAGTTCGGACAGCTCGCGATTGCGTTCGCGAATGAGGTCAGCGGCGCGCTTCAGGATACGGCCGCGCGCCGTCGGGCTCATCGCAGCCCATTCCGGCTGGGCGCGCTTGGCCGATGCGATCGCCTTTTCGACGATAGCAGGGGTTGCCGCGTGCAGCCGGGCGATGACTTCGCCGGTCGCCGGATAGATGCTTTCGATGACGCTGCCCGCGTCATCCTCGACATATTCGCCGTCGATGAAATGGGAGGCTTTCGGCTGGGCTCTGAGGGTCACTGGATCTGTCCTTTCGCAAGGGCGGCAAGCTGTGAATTGATATAGTCTTCGGTAAGCGCGATCGATGCCTCGATGCTGACAGGCGCCGACCTCAGACTTTGGCGGATGTAGAGCCCGTCGATCATCGCAGCCGCGCCTTCGGCAATGCGTTCTGCGGCATCGTAAGGGCAGAGCGCTTTCAGGTTGGCGATGAGGTTCGACTGCAGACGGCGGGCATAGATGACAAGGAAGCGCCGGGTTTCCTCGGAGCGCTGCGCCTCGGCGTAGAAGGCCAGCCAGGCGGCGATTGTTGCCGGCGCGAACTGGTCTGCCTGGAAGCTGACGCGGATGACGGCGGAGAGCTTCTCGCGCGGTGCGTCAACCGCCTTCAGCGCAGTCACGACGTCGTCGCGCAGCTGCTTGAGGAGAGAGCGGACAGTCTCGATCAGCAGTTGTTCCTTGCTGCCGAAGTAATGATGCGCCAGCGCCGGCGACACACCGGCCTGCCGGGCAATTTCGGACATGGTGACAGTCAGCGAGCCGTGATCGCCGATCACGCGCAGCGCGGCATCGACAAGCGCCTTGCGGCGAACCGGCTCCATTCCGACCTTGGGCATCGCATCACTCCATGAAGATGCCATCCAGCATAATTTTGATTGACTGATCAATCAATAAAAATCTGGCAACACTTCCAGAAGGCTAACCTCTTCCAATTCCGCGATTTTGCGGCATATTCTTTTACCAACCAGGAGGTGTGCCATGGCAGATATTTCTGATCGACTGGGTTTTTCGTCGCTGCAATCGAAATGGGGTTGGTTCGCGGCACTTGGCGTGCTGCTGATCGTCTGCGGCTTTATCGCGTTGGCAAACGTCGCGCTCGCAACCGTTGTCTCCGTCTACTATGTCGGAATCCTGATGCTGGTCGGCGGCGTGGTCTACCTGATCCACGCCTTTCAGGTGAGAAGCTGGGAGCAGGCGCTGGTTTGGGCCTTGAGCGGCGTTCTCTATCTGCTGGCCGGTTTCTTTGCCTTCGAGAATCCCCTTCTGGCATCGGCCGTGTTGACGCTGTTTCTGGCGATCGCCTTGCTCGTTGCTGGCGTGTTCCGAATCTGGGTCGGCTG
The DNA here is from genome assembly GCF_056394785.1 of Rhizobium sp. 10N414. Lineage (NCBI taxonomy): Bacteria > Pseudomonadati > Pseudomonadota > Alphaproteobacteria > Hyphomicrobiales > Rhizobiaceae > Rhizobium > Rhizobium sp. 10N414. The sequence continues at coordinate 5,004 of NZ_JBFTIN010000072.1, forward strand.
GCGCATGCGCCCCGTGAAAGGATGGGGCTGGGTCCTTGTGAGCGGTATCATCACGGCGCTGGCTGGCGTGGTGATTGCGCTCGGATGGCCGGTCAACAGCCTTTGGATCCTGGGACTTTTCCTCGCCTGTGACCTTCTGCTGCAGGGTTGGTCGATGCTCGCTTTCGGTCTTGCGGTCCGTCGCTGACTTATGCCCGCAATTCACAGGCAGACATCACGGACTGTTTCCTTTTTGACAAGTATGTGAGTGGGGTCTAAAATTTCGCCCAATAAGAGGCAGCCGAGGCGGCGGCGTCGGCAATGCCGTGGACGGGTTAATCCGTCTCCCAGAGGACAGGCACTGTCCGACGAGGCAAAGGGAGGAATCTCATGCCGATGGTTACCGTATCCATTTCGCCGCTGCAGGCTGCGGATATCCGCGCCGCTGTCGACAATGGCACCTATGCGTCAAGCAGCGAGGTTGTGCGCGAGGCCCTGCGCATGTGGGAGGCCGCCCGCAAACTCGGCGGATGCCCCGAAGGCGCCTTCGATCAGAGCGGCGTCTCCCGGGGTGGCAAATGCGTCGCTGACATGTTCGCCGATCATGAGGCTGAGAACAGGCATACAGCCTGACCAAGCCATTGATTGATCGATAAAATTCGATCGAAACTGGACGTGGTTTCACAAAAGTTTCATACTCGGGAAAGGGTTCGTTGATCCTTCTCCGCCAGTTTCCCTGCGCTTGGCTGCCACCGTCGATCCGGCGCTTGTTCGTCGCTACGCCAGCGATCAGATCGTGACCCTTGCGAAACTCGTCATCGAGAACGCGTTCCAGCCCATCGTGGAAGCAGGGACGGGAGTGGCGTTCGGCTATGAATCGCTGATGCGCGGGCAGGAACGCATCGGCTTCAACTCCCCGATCGAAATCCTCGACGAGGCTCACAAGAACCAGCAGCTTATGCAACTGGAGCAGATGGTGGCAAGCCGTGCGCTTGCGAAGTTCGCAACGCTGCCGCACTTTTCCAGTTCAACACTGTTCCTCAATCTCGATGTTCGGCTGATCCCGCATGGTGAGCGCCTGGTGGAAGGCCTGCTGCAGCACCTGAAGCTCGCCAATATTCCTCCGTCTTCCATCTGTTTCGAGTTTTCCGAACGCTTCGACAATACTAGCGTGCCCGAATTTGCGGCGCTCGTATCGCTTCTCCGCAAGGCCGGCTTCAAGCTGGCGATCGACGATTTCGGTGTCGGCCACGGCGAGATGAAGCTGCTCTGCGACCACCCGGTCGATTACCTGAAGATCGACCGCCATTTCATCGCCGACATCGACAGCAGCCCGCGCAAGCGCCATCTTCTGAAAAACATCGTCCACATCGCCCATGTGCTCGGCACTCGCGTCATCGCCGAGGGCATCGAGACGGAGGCGGAATTCGTCGCCTGCCGCGAGTTCGGCGTCGATCTCGTCCAAGGCTGGTTCGTCTCCCGCCCGACCACCTATGTCACCGAGTTGCAGCCGTCGTTTCCGCACCTGTTGGACCTCGGCAAGAGCAAGCGAAATCCGCAATCGCTCGACGAGATCCTGATCCGCAAGCAGATCGAGATGCTGCCGACAGTCTATGAAAACGACACGATCGACAGTGTCTTCGAGCTGTTCCGCCGCAATCCGCAGCAGGCGTTTTTCCCGGTGCTGAATGCGAACGGCGAGCCGCGCGGTATCCTGCACGAACGCCATCTGAAGGAATACATCTACCAGCCTTTCGGTCGCGACCTCCTGAAGAACAAGGTCTACGAGCGAACGATCTCCCACTTTGTCGAGATGGCGCCGATCGTCGGGCTTGATTCCGATACCGAACAGCTAATGGCGATCTTCGCCAACATGGAAGGCACGAACTGCCTGCTTTTGACCGACAACATGCGCTATGCGGGTGTCGTGTCAGCCGCCTCGCTCATCAAGGTCATGAATGAGAAGAAGCTGAAGACGGCCCAGGACCAGAACCCTCTGACCGGACTGCCGGGCAACAGGGCGATCCGCGACTTCATGCGCGAGTCCAGCCTCGATGGCGACGAGAAGCGTCACTTCTGCTACTGTGATTTCGACAACTTCAAGCCGTTCAACGATGCCTATGGCTTCCATCTCGGCGACCACGCGATTTCGCTCTTTGCCGCCCTCATGCGCCGCTATTTTTTCGCCGAACGTCATTTCCTCGGGCATGTCGGCGGCGACGATTTCTTCATCGGCGTCCGCGGCTGGGCCAAGGAAGAGCTGACAGAAATTCTCGACCGCCTGATCAGCGATTTTCACGAGGATGTGCTCGGCCTCTATTCCGATACGGATCGCGCCGCTGGCAGCATTCGCGGCCATGACCGCGCAGGCGTCGAGGCACTGTTCCCGCTGATGCGCTGCTCGATCGGCGTGCTGGAGCTACCGGAAGGTCTTGTCATCGACGACACCAATCGCGTCAGCGCCGAAATTGCTCACATTAAGGCCGAGGCTAAGGAAAGCGAGGAGGGGCTCGTCTTCCACCTCCTGGGCGAGACGAATTGACGCCATCCGTTCTTCCTGCCTTCTCAAATCCGAAGCGCTGGACTATCTCACGTGCTTTCGGAACGAGGAGACCGGACCATGTCTTTGCCCACGCAGATGCGCTTCATCGACCTGCCGAGCTTCGGCGCGCCTGAAGTGATGCGGATTGCCACCGGACCCTTGCCGATACCGGGCGAGGGGCAGCTTCTTATTCGCACCGAGGCGATCGGCGTCAACCGGCCCGACGTCGCTCAGCGTCAGGGCACCTATCCCCCGCCCAAGGACGCAAGCCCGATCCTCGGACTTGAGATGGCGGGCGAGATCGTTGCCGTTGGCGCTGGCGTCAGAGATTTTGCCGTCGGCGACAAAGTCTGCGGCCTGACGAACGGCGGCGCCTATGCCGAATATTGCCTGCTGCCCGCCGGCCAGGCGCTCCGTTTCCCGAAAGGCTACGATGCGGCCAAGGCGGCCGCCCTCCCGGAGAACTACTTCACCGTCTGGGCCAACATGTTCCAGATGGCCGGGCTGACAGAAGGCGAGAAGGTCCTCGTGCACGGCGGCTCGAGTGGTATCGGAACGACCGCCATCCAGCTTGCGCGGGCCTTCGGCGCTGAGGTCTACGCGACCGCCGGTTCGCAGGAGAAATGCGACGCCTGCGTCAGGCTCGGTGCAAAGCGGGCCATCAACTATAAGACCGACGATTTTGCAGAGGTCATCAAGACCGAGACGGGCCACGGTGTCGATATCATCCTCGATATGATAGGTGCTGCCTATTTTGAGCGGAACGTGGAATCGCTTGCGAAGGACGGCTGCCTCTCGATCATCGCCTTTCTCGGCGGCGCTGTCGTGGAAAAGGTCAATCTAGCGCCGATCATGGTCAAACGGCTGACGATCACCGGCTCGACGCTGCGCCCGCGCACGCCTGAGGAAAAGCGCGCGATCCGGGACGATCTCCTTTCCCAGGTCTGGCCGCTTCTCGATGAAGGCAAGCTTGCGCCTATTATCGATACCGTCGTTCCTTTCGAAGACGTCGCCAAGGCGCATCGGCTGATGGAAACGAGCGGTCACATCGGAAAGATCATGCTGCGGATCTAGGCCGGTCGCGGGACCGGTCGGGGGGCTCTTTCAAGGAACAGCAGTAGGCCAACCGAAGCGAGACCGACCACGGCGGCAAGCAGTCCTGTGCCTGAATATCCTGTGAAGCCGGTCCCGGCGGCGAAGATCGACGCACTGATGCCGTTTGCGATGAACGTGTTGACCGAGACCAGCGAACTGCCGAGTCCCGGGCGATCGGCAATCAGATCCTGCAGGTAGGTGATCGGTACGCTGAGGATGGCTGCAGCACCGCAGGCGTTGACCAGCACGAGGGCATAGATCTGCCAGGGCGCCGAGGCAAAGCTCAGCAATATCAGATACAGACAATAGATGAGCGCTCCGAGCGCAAGCACATGCACGTTGCGGAAGCGCCGCTGCAGCGCGCCCCACATCAGCATGAACGGCATTTCCAGGAAGGCGACGAGGCCGGCCATGAAACCGACATCGACCACCGTGCCGCCTGCGGCATCGGTAATGATCAACGGCGAAACGACACTGTTCAACCGCTGCAAGCCGAGCAGCAGCGCCATGAGGCAGACCCTCACCAGCACATGAGGGGATAAAATCCTGCCGAGCGACGAGAAGAAGCCGATATTCAGGGAAGGGGAGGCTGCGCCCGCCGGCGCAGGCTTGGCCACGAACAGGTAGAGGCAAAAGCAGGTCAGGCTCGCGAGAGCCGCAATGCCATAGGCCGGTGTCATCGATTGCGAATTGATGAGGTACAGGCCGATCAGGCCAGGCGCCAGCGCCCAGGAGCCCGAGAACAGCGCGCGAACCGTGGACGTGATCGCTGCAGCCTTTCCGCGGTCCATCGTGTTCGTCGTCGCGCGGATACTGGCAAACAGGATCGAATAGGTGGAATTGCTGATGGGGATCAGCACCAATATGCCGAACATGAAGACTGCGGCGGTGCGGAATTCGTAGATCATTCCGAAGCCGAGCATGCCGCACACCGACAGCGCCAGCACCAGCGGGCGCCGATCGCTGAGCCCGTCGGACCAGATGCCGAGCGTCAGGCTGGTAGAGACGTTGACCAGCGCCGCAAGGAAGATCAGCCCGGAATAGCTGCGGTCGGACAGGCCGAGTTCGTTGATGCCGATGATCGATTGATAAGGCATCGTCGAGGCATAGGTGAAGGCGAGCGCAACCAGCGTCAGCGCTGGGACGCGGATTTGACGATCGCGGAGGATGGACGAAAAAGCGGATGGCATGGCGTGATTCCCGATGCCACTGATATAAACCAGTAGTGTGCTTTCGAATAACCAGAGTTTGTGATGGCAGCGGTCAAATCACGTGATGGGTGGTCCCATGCCGTGATCGCGGCCGGTCGACAAGAGCCGATCCGCCCAATCGCTGGGATGGAAACGAGCGGTCACATCGGCAGATCATGCTGCGTTTGTGACCGCTCGCACGTCGCTCACCGGGCCTGCCGTTCGGCGGACGACGAGAGGGTCAGAGACGTTGCGACGGCGATCAGGCCTGGAAGGGCCATCAGGACGTAGAGCCAGTGGGCAGCCGAGACGCTGCCGGCAACCCCGCCAGGGTTCACCAGTCCGGTGCTGTTGACGATCACACCGGCGACGGCGGCGCCGAAGGCGCTGCCGAGGGACTGTACCGTCGAGATCGCGACCGAGGCCTTGTCCTGTTCGGAGTTATCGACAAGGCTCAGGACCTTGGTCACCAGATGCGCCCAGCCAAGGCCAACACCGAAACCCATTAGGAACATGCCGATGACAGCCGGGCCGAGAATGGCCAGGTTGCCCGATTGGTTATCCGCTGCGAGGAAGATGGTCAGCGAGGCAACCGCAATCATCTCGATCACGCAGCCGGCGGCGATCGCGGCGCTGGCACGCTTTTCGGACAGCGTTGCGCTGAAGAAGGCGGCAAAGGTCCAGCCGAGCGCGACAAGGGCGGTCAGATAGCCTGACACCAGCGGCGTCACGCCATGCAGGGCCTGCAGGAAATAGGGTATGTAGATGTCGCTTGTGAGCATCAGCAGCAGCACGAACATCGTCAGGTAGACACGTGCCACAGGCTTTACGAGCGTGACCGCGCCTGTCGGGAGGAGGCGGTTCCTGCCGCGCCGTTCGACCCATAACATGGAGACGATCGCGACAATCGATGCTGCAATCAGCAGTGCTTTGAAGCTTGTCACATCGATCGTTCCGGCAATGCTGACCAGCATCACGGCGGCAAGCAGCAAGGCAATCTGCAGGATCGGGGTCTTGCCATGGGCGCGGTCATCCTCGGCGCGTGGCAGCAGCCAGGGCGCAAGCGACGCCATCAGCACGCAGAGCGGAACGAGCACCATGAAGGCGTGGCGCCACGCGTTGCCTTCGGAAAACAAGCCGCCGAGGCTGGGTCCGACCAGGGTCGAGACACCCCAGATGGCGGCATAGAGGGTTGATGCCTTCTGCCACAGCGGCTCTGGGTAGGCGAAGCGAATGAAAGCATAGGCAAGCCCGGCAAGAATACCGGCGCCGAATCCCTGTACCGTACGCCCGGCCAGCACAAATGGCATTGCCGGGGCAAGCGCGCAGACCAGGCTGCCGGTGCCGAAGATGAGCGCGCCTGCGACGTAGACACTGCGCAAGCCGATGCCTCGAGGACGCGTCGCGACAAAGATCGACCCCAGGACCGCAGCGGCAACGAAGAGCGTCGTCATCCATGACAGCAGTTCGAGCCCGCCGATGTCGCGCACGATCGACGGCGCGATTGTCGCGGTGATGTAGGTCTCAACCGCGTAGAGGGTGACGCCACCGCCGAGCATGAGTGTCGCGGGCAAAAGCGGCGCGGAAAACAGGTGAAAGACGGATGGCCTGTCTGCGGAAATCTCTTCAATGCCGGTCATGTCTAATGCCTTGTGTGCTTCCCGGGATATGCATTATTTTTGCAAGTTATTATTTGGAAAAAATACACGGCCATGCTATTAAAGCAAGTGTAAGCTTGGAAAAATAAATGAGACAATCCCCGGCCAACCGAATCCTGCTGCTAATCAAGACGGAAGGACCTCAGCTTGCCGCGACACTCGGCTCAAAGCTCGACATATCGTCGGAAGCCGCCCGTCAGCAATTGACGAAGATGGCGGAGGATGGGCTGGTCGAAGCAGTGAACGAAAGCGCGACCGGCAGGGGGAGGCCGAGACAGCTCTGGAACCTGACTGCTGCCGGCAACCAGACCTTTCCCGATGGCCATGCGGAACTCACCGCCACGATCCTGAGCACGCTGGTCGCGCAGCTGGGGACGCCGGCCCTGGATGCCGTCATTTCCGCCCGCGAAGCAGATATCCTCAAGCGCTACCGCAAGGAAGTCGACGCTGCCGACACGGGATCGCGTGTGCGGCAGCTCGCCGCCATACGCACCAGCGAAGGATACATGGCCGACAGCTGGGAAGAGGCGGACGGTTCGCTTCTGCTTGTCGAAAACCACTGCCCGATCTGCGCCGCCGCAAGCGTCTGTGCCGGTTTTTGCCGCTCCGAGCTGGAGACATTTCGCGCCGTCCTCGGCGCCAAGGTCGAGCGCGAGGAACATATCCTGCTCGGCGCCCGCCGTTGCGCCTATCGCGTCACGCCGCTTTGAGCGGCGCCGCGGTACAGGAGTCGACGAAAGGCAATTGCTTTATCGACGCGACTCGCTATGCGTGACGCATCTGCCTACATGATCAGGACCAAGCCATGACCAATCCCGTCACCGTCGAAGTCACCCGAGGCTCGCTCGTTGAAAGCCGCCATCGCGGCGCCGTCGTTGCCGTGGATGGTGATGGAAAGATCGTGTTCTCGATCGGCGACATCGACGCGCCAACCTTCCCGCGTTCTGCCTGCAAGGCGATGCAGGCGCTGCCGCTGATGGAAAGCGGTGCTGCGGACGCCTATGGCTTCGGCGACAAGGAACTGGCGCTGGCCTGCTCCTCGCACAATGGCGAGGACGAGCATGTGGCGCTCGCCGCCGCCATGCTGGCGAAAGCCGGTCGCGATGTCGAAACGCTGGAATGCGGCGCTCATTGGTCCTCGAGCCAGAAGGTGCTGATCCACCAGGCGTGCACGATCGACAAGCCGACGGCATTGCACAACAACTGCTCCGGCAAGCATGCCGGCTTCATCTGCGCTTGCTGCCATCAGGACATCGATCCGAAGGGATATGTCGGCTACGACCATCCGCTGCAGGCCGAAATTCGTGGCGTCATGGAAAGCCTGACAGGTGCGGCGCTTGGCCATGGCAATTGCGGCACGGATGGCTGCTCCATCCCGACCTACGCCGTTCCCCTGCGTGGCCTGGCGCTTGGCTTTGCCAAGATGGCGACCGGCAATGGCCTCGAGCCGCTCCGCGCCAAGGCTTCCCGGCGGCTGTTTGATGCCTGCATGGCCGAGCCCTTTTATGTGGCCGGAACCGGCCGTGCCTGCACCGCGCTGATGGAGGCCGCACCTGGTCGCATCTTCGCCAAGACGGGGGCCGAGGGTGTCTTCTGCGCGGCGATCCCCGAGCAGGGAGTCGCGATAACAGTCAAATGCGACGACGGCCATTCGCGTGCCTCCGAGGCAATGGTTGCCGCCGCCCTCAGCCGATTCTTCGGCAAGGAAGATGCGATTCGCGCGCGCCTGGCCGCCATGGCGACCGTCCAGATGCACAATTGGAACGGTATGCATGTTGGTGATATTCGCGCGACGGCTGCGTTGACTGCATAAGCCGTTCCGGAACGGGACAGTCTCGCTGCGAAAATAGAAGTTGCTAATGTATGTGAAACTACAGCCCACGAGAACGGATGCGGTTTTTGTGGGCTGAGTTACCCTTTTGCCCAGTACATCGAACGCCATGAGGGCAGGATATGTTTGCGGGCCGCTATCTTTGGTGGATGTTGATCGCCATCGCGATCTTCCTCTTCTTCACCATGTGTTTTGACTACGTGACCTGGCTGACGGTCGTTTCGTCCGGCTGCGCGCGGATCGCCGGCTCCTGCGGGCCGATCATCGTCACCATGACCGGTTCCATGAAACCGTCGGGCGTCTACCTAGCGGGGGGCATCATCCTCGTCGTGACGCTTGCCCGCATCCACTATCTGTCGATGAACTGGATCTGGGGCGTGATTGTCGCAATCTGGTTCGTTGCATCGGCGCCGTTTCCGCTGCTCCTCGCCAACGGCTGGACCGGCCAGTTGAAGCCGGAGGCCGTGCTGGATGGGCTGCCGGTGGCGTTCCTGTTTTTTGTGATCTTCTGTGCCTATATCGGCTGGTCGTTTGAAGAGAGTGGCGCGCGGCCGTTTGGTGCGTGGCGTGCGCTGCGCGCAATCATTTCCGTCACCGCCGTCTATGGCGCGCTATTGGCGCTGTCGGAAGCACCCGCCTTCGCGACCATCCCGGGTCGTGTGCTTGGCGAGATGCGGCTTTCGACGTCAATTGCTGCGCTACAGCCCGGATTGCATGACGTCCTGACCCTCTGGGCCGGCCGCGACACGTTCGCCTATATCGTCTTCGCTGTCTTTGTCGTCGGTCTCGCTGCGAGCCTGTTGCCACAGAACCTCGAGGAACTCAGGGCGCGCTTCGTCCCGCCGTTCATGCTTCGAGGATCTCGGCAGTAAGATTGCGATAGGGCTCTATGGCTGCCGATGGGATATCAGAGGCGACGATCAGCCCCGATACGCCTGAGATCGGAAGGACCTGGCAGGGAGAGACGTGATCGAACTTCTCCTCCGTTAGCGGCACGTAGGTTTCGGCCGCGCAGGATGCGATGTGCCGCTTGATGGCCGCCTCCTCGAAGTCGCCTGTCGACAGCCCGTGTACGGGATGCACAGCCGTCACGCCGAGAAAGAACATACCCGGCCGAAGCTGCGAGATCGCGGCCATCGCAACGGCGCCGACCGCGACCATCGAGTGCTTGTAGAGCTTGCCGCCGATCAGGATGACGCTCGCCGTCGGGTGGTGTTCCAGCTCCGCAGCGATCGTCGGACTGTGCGTCGCGACCGAGAACGCAAAGTCGCGCGGCAGTTGCCGGGCAATCTCCGCCGTCGTCGTCCCGCCATCCAGAAAGATCAGCTGCCCGGGTTGCACGAGCGAGGCGGCCTTTCGCCCCAACCGCGCCTTCGCCTCGGACGAAACACTCTTTCGCGTCGAGAAATCCGGCAGCTCGGGCGCAACAGGCATCGCCCCGCCGTGAACACGCTTCAGCAAACCTTCCGCCGCCATCTCCCTGAGGTCGCGGCGGATCGTGTCCTCCGAAAGCGAGAAGTCTTCGGCGACACGTTTGGCAATCACCTGGCCGTCTCGCCTGAGAATATCGAGGATCAACGATCTGCGCTGGGTCGTAAGCATGCCTTCATCCCGTATTTGCACGAATTATCATGAAATTGCACGAAATGAATCGACAATCAAGAAATATCGTGCAGTTATCGGCCATCTCGTGCATGAAGCCGAGGGAAATGGAGCTTGATGATGTTGATCTTGATTGCTGGTCCCTACAGGTCCGGAACCGGGGATGACCCGGAAAAAATGGCTACCAATCTGCAGCGGCTGGAGCAGCCCTCGCACAGGCTGTTCCAGGCGGGCCATGTACCGATGATTGGGGAATGGGTGGCGCTCCCCGTGTGGAACGCGGCCGGCGGCAAGGCTGTCGGCGATGATCTCTACGAGGAAATCTTCCACCCCGTTGCCGGCCGCCTGCTGCAGCTTTGCGATGGCGTGCTGCGGCTTGAGGGCGAATCGAAAGGCGCCGACAATGATGTTCGCATCGCGCGCGAACGCGGCATCCCGGTCTGGCACCGGATCGAGGATGTCCCCGGCTGTGCTTGAGGCAGGCTGACTTTTAAGAGGCCGGCTCGCCGGCCTCGATCTGTGCGTTTGCGGAGAGCCGCGCTATAAAGTCAGCATCGAAGGGAGGTGACATGAAAGAGGTCGCCTCTGGAGAGAACGGATCACTGAGATGCAGGTGATGATCGAGGGACAGTCACGCTTCCAGCCTTTCGGCTTATCCTGTTGGGGTTCGGAAAATCTCAACAGGGGAGTTGGAAGCATGACTGCCTC
>NZ_JBFTIN010000073.1:0-14918 GCF_056394785.1 Rhizobium sp. 10N414
AAGGCACGGAAATGGTCATGCCTGGCGACAACGTCACTGTAGACGTCGAGCTGATCGTTCCGATCGCGATGGAAGAAAAGCTGCGCTTCGCTATCCGCGAAGGCGGCCGTACCGTCGGCGCCGGCATCGTCGCCTCGATCGTCGAGTAAGCTTCGGTTTATCCGGATCTAAGAAGGGGCTCCGATGGAAACAGCGGGGCCCCTTTCTGTATCTGTCATTTGAATTAGGTATCACTGTCTGGTGACAACGCAAAGCCGGGTAGTGGCCTTGCGCTTGAACGCAAAGCCTTTATCTATCCCTCCGATTTCATAAGGGAGGACATGATGAAAAAGCGCATTCTCTTCACAGGTGGTTCGGGCAAGGCGGGGCGCCATGCGGTGCCGTGGCTCGTCAACGCCGGCTACGAGGTTCACAACGTCGATCTGGTGCCGCTTGATAGCCCCGGCGTGACCAACCTGATTGCCGATATCACCGACAGCGGCCAGATCTTCAACGCGCTTTCGATGCACCGCGACTTTCCCGACCTCGATGCGGGCAGGGGCGTCCAACCCTTCGACGCCGTGGTGCATTTCGCGGCAATCCCGCGCATTCTCATCAAGCCCGACAACGAAACGTTCCGCATCAACACGATGGGCACCTACAATGTCATCGAGGCCGCGGTGAAGCTCGGCATCCGCAAGATCATCGTTGCCTCCAGCGAGACAACCTATGGGGTCTGCTTTGCGGAGGGCCATCGCGACTTCCATCAGTTTCCGCTGGAGGAAGACTATGACGTCAACCCGATGGATTCTTACGGTCTCTCCAAGGTCGTGAACGAGAAGACAGCGCGTGCCTTTGCCGAACGCTCGGGTTTCGACATCTACGCGCTGCGCATCGGCAATGTCATCGAGCCGCATGAGTACGAGAGGTTTCCGACCTATTTCGCCAACCCCGAAATGCGCAAGCGCATCGCCTGGAGCTATATCGACGCCCGCGACCTCGGGCAGATCTGCCACCTCTGCACCGAGAAGGACGGTTTGGGCTTCCAGGTCTTCAACGCCGCGAACGACACCGTCTCGGCCAACACGCCGTCGAAGGAACTCGCCAGGCGATTCTATCCGAATGTGCCGTTCACACGCGAAATCGGCGAATACGAGGGCCTGCTCTCCAACCGCAAGATCCGCGAAGTGCTTGGTTTCAAGGAAGAGCACGACTGGCGGAAATATGTGAAAGTCTGATCGCAGGCGTTTCCGCGACGCGGGATTGGAAAAATAGAAAAACGCACTTGCCAATCCTGCGCCGCCGCCTTAAAGGAGCGCCATGCTTGCAGTTGCGCTTCGCGGCCGGTCCGGTCAAGAAGCTGAATGTAAAGCGTAAAGGGGTATAGCTCAGTTGGTAGAGCGGCGGTCTCCAAAACCGCAGGTCGTGGGTTCGAGCCCCTCTGCCCCTGCCATCTTTCTTGAACGAGTTGCGCGGACATCTCGCAGCAGTTCGGCCGGAAAGGCGACGTATGGCTAAGTTCGTTAAACTTCGGTTTCCCTCTTGTGCAATTGGGAATCGATGTTTATGTAGGGTTCAACAGACACGCGGTGCGTGGGGCTGATATGTTCAGCTTTACGCGCCGTAATTGCGTGGGCAGTCGATGGCATCCAAAACTAATCCGTTTGCGTTTCTACAGCAGGTTCGCTCCGAGACGTTGAAAGTTACCTGGCCGTCGCGCCGCGAGACGATGATCTCCACGGTCATGGTGCTTGTAATGGTGGTCTTTGCCGCGCTGTTCTTTTTTGCCGCGGACCAGCTTATTGGCTGGGTTCTGAGCTTTGTGCTCAACGTTGGCAGCTGATCGGGTGGAGATATAACATGGCGGCACGTTGGTATATCGTCCACGCATATTCTAATTTTGAGAAGAAGGTCGCGGAAGACATCGAGAATAAGGCTCGTCAGAAGGGCCTCGAGCACCTGTTCGAAAAGATTCTCGTCCCGACCGAAAAGGTGGTTGAGGTTCGTCGCGGTCGCAAGGTCGACAGCGAGCGAAAGTTCTTCCCGGGCTATGTCATGGTTCGTGCGGATCTGACCGATGAGGCCTACCACCTGATCAAGAATACGCCGAAGGTCACTGGCTTCCTCGGCTCCGACAACAAGCCCGTTCCGATTCCGGATTCCGAAGCCGAGCGCATTCTCGGTCAAGTCCAGGAGGGTGTGGAGCGGCCGAAGGCATCTGTTACCTTCGAGATTGGCGAGCAGGTCCGCGTTTCCGACGGTCCGTTCGCTTCGTTCAATGGCACGGTCCAGGATGTGGACGAAGAGCGTTCGCGCCTGAAGGTGGAAGTGTCGATCTTCGGCCGCGCTACACCGGTCGAACTGGAATACGCTCAGGTCGAAAAGGTCTGATCGTCCGCGGCGCAAGCCGCGAACCGCGTGGAAGGTGAGGGGTCTTAGCCGGGCCCGGGATCCGAACCACGCAACCGCAGCCGCCGGAGTGATCCGGCATCTTGGTCGGGTAACCGGCCATCAATGAAAGGCAGAGAGATATGGCTAAGAAAGTTGCAGGCCAGCTCAAGCTTCAGGTCAAGGCAGGATCGGCAAACCCGTCCCCGCCAATCGGCCCGGCGCTTGGTCAGCGTGGCATTAACATCATGGAATTCTGCAAGGCGTTCAACGCCGCTACGCAGGAAATGGAAAAGGGTATGCCGATCCCGGTCGTCATTACCTATTACCAGGACAAGTCTTTCACCTTCGCGATGAAGCAGCCGCCCGTCAGCTACTTCCTCAAGAAGGAAGCGAAGATCCAGTCCGGTTCGAAGACGCCTGGCAAGGGCGCGACCGCAGGAAAGCTCACCAAGGCTCAGATCAAGTCGATCGCCGAAGCCAAGATGAAGGATCTCAACGCAGCGGATATCGAAGGTGCAATGGCGATGATCGAGGGCTCTGCCCGCGCCATGGGCCTGGAAGTGGTAGGATAAGACCATGGCTGGCAAGCGCACGAAGAAGATCAACGAAGGTGTTGATCCCACGAAGCTCTACGCTCTGACTCTCGCCATTGGCATGGTCAAGGAGCGCGCGGTCGCGAAGTTCGATGAAACCATCGAAGTCGCCATGAACCTCGGCGTTGATCCGCGTCACGCAGACCAGATGGTCCGCGGCGTTGTCAACCTGCCGAACGGCACGGGCCGCGACGTTCGCGTTGCTGTCTTTGCTCGCGGCGCCAAGGCTGACGAAGCCAAGGCTGCTGGCGCAGATGTCGTGGGTGCTGAAGAGCTCGTCGAAATCGTCCAGGGCGGCAAGATCGATTTCGATCGCTGCATCGCGACCCCGGACATGATGCCGCTCGTCGGCCGCCTCGGTAAGGTTCTCGGCCCGCGTGGTATGATGCCGAACCCGAAGGTTGGTACCGTTACGATGGACGTTGCCGGTGCTGTCAAGGCATCCAAGGGCGGCGCTGTCGAGTTCCGCGTCGAAAAGGCTGGTATCGTTCACGCTGGCGTTGGCAAGGCATCCTTCGATGCCAAGGCTCTGGAAGAAAACATCCGTGCCTTCGCTGACGCTGTCATCAAGGCGAAGCCGGCTGGCGCGAAGGGCAACTATGTCAAGCGCGTAGCGATCTCTTCGACTATGGGCCCGGGCGTCAAGATCGACCCGTCGTCTGTTACGGCCGCTTAAGTAAGTTTCGCTGGGCTTCGGCCCGGCTAAAGAATTCCGGCCTCGAAAGGGGCCGGAGTATTCCGGAGAAATCCGGAATCCTGTCCGAGATTGCAGGTGGTTTTCCCTTAATCACTTGGCCTGCATGAGACGGGTAAGACCCGAATTGCATGAAGTTCTGCTTCTAGGAATTTGGTTCGAGCCTTGGATGCCTTGTGCCTTCGGCCTTTCTTTGGCGCGAAGCGCGAGGGGACAGGATCCTCAAGCGTCGCTTGGGATCGCTTCTGATCCCAGGAGGCAAAAGGCAACCCGGTGGGGCCCGTCAAAAAGGTCCTGCCAACTGGAGATAGGCAGTGGAAAGAGCGGAAAAACGCGAATTCGTCACGGAACTGAACGAAGTCTTCAAGGCTTCGGGCTCGGTTGTCGTGGCCCACTATGCTGGTGCTACAGTCGCGCAGATGAACGACTTCCGTTCCAAGATGCGCGCAGCTGGCGGTACCGTCAAAGTCGCGAAGAACCGCCTGGCCAAAATCGCCCTTCAGGGTACGGAAGCGGAAGGGATCTCTGGTCTCTTCACCGGTCAGACGCTCATTGCTTACAGCAATGACCCGATCACCGCTCCGAAAGTCGTCGTGGATTTCGCCAAGACCAACGATAAGATCGTTGTTTTGGGCGGCGCCATGGGAACAACGACGCTCAACGCTGATGCAGTCAAGTCGCTTGCGACCCTGCCGTCGTTGGACGAACTGCGCGCGAAGCTGCTGGGCATGATCCAGACTCCGGCTACCCGCATCGCAGGCGTTGTTGCAGCACCGGCAAGCCAGCTTGCTCGCGTGTTTTCGGCTTACGCCAAGAAGGACGAAGCCGCATAAGGCGGTTTTTTGCTGTTTATAAACAACCGGTTCGAACCGAACAAAAGGAACTGATAACATGGCTGATCTCGCAAAGATCGTAGACGACCTCTCCTCGCTGACCGTTCTGGAAGCTGCAGAACTGTCCAAGCTTCTCGAAGAAAAGTGGGGCGTTTCCGCTGCTGCTCCGGTAGCTGTTGCTGCTGTTGCTGGCGGTGCAGGCGCTGCTGCTGCTGCTGAAGAAGAAAAGACCGAGTTCGACGTCATCCTCACGGATGCCGGCGCTAACAAGATCAACGTCATCAAGGAAGTTCGTGGCATCACCGGCCTCGGCCTCAAGGAAGCCAAGGACCTCGTCGAAGGCGCTCCGAAGGCTGTCAAGGAAGCCGTTTCCAAGGCTGAAGCTGCCGACATCAAGAAGAAGCTTGAAGACGCCGGCGCTAAGGTCGACGTTAAGTAATCTTGAACTACATCTGGGGGGTGGGATTTCCCGCCTCCCATTTGTCGTTTCGTTGAACGAATTACCCAAAAGCCGCGTGAAAACGGCTTTTGGGTAATGGGTTCTTCAAGAGGATGGTCTCGAACCGAGACGCGAAGGCAATCCGGCCTCGCATTTCGGGAAGTGAGACGAGATTGAACTACTCATGATTGACGGGGTCGACTGGCCATCGGTTCCCGTCCGTTGCAGGCCCGGATGCAATTTTGAAGGAGCGACGATGGCTCAGACCCTTTCGTTCAATGGTCGTAGGCGCGTACGCAAGTTTTTCGGTAAGATCCCCGAAGTCACAGAAATGCCGAACCTCATCGAGGTTCAAAAGGCATCGTATGATCAATTCCTGATGGTTGAAGAGCCCAAGGGCGGTCGCCCTGACGAAGGCCTTCAGGCTGTCTTCAAGTCCGTTTTCCCGATCACGGATTTCTCCGGCGCTTCCATGCTGGAATTCGTGTCTTATGAATTCGAACCGCCAAAGTTCGACGTCGATGAATGCCGTCAGCGCGACCTGACCTACGCCGCGCCGCTGAAGGTCACTCTCCGTCTGATCGTGTTCGATATCGACGAAGATACGGGTGCGAAGTCCATCAAGGACATCAAGGAGCAGTCGGTCTACATGGGCGACATGCCGCTCATGACCAACAACGGTACGTTCATCGTCAACGGCACCGAGCGCGTTATCGTGTCCCAGATGCACCGTTCGCCGGGCGTCTTCTTCGATCACGACAAGGGCAAGAGCCATTCTTCCGGCAAGCTGCTTTTCGCTGCCCGCGTGATCCCGTACCGCGGTTCCTGGCTCGACATCGAGTTCGACGCCAAGGACATCGTCTATGCCCGTATCGATCGTCGCCGCAAGATCCCCGTGACCTCGCTGCTTATGGCGCTCGGCATGGACGGCGAAGAGATCCTGTCGACCTTCTACACGAAGTCCGACTATCAGCGCGACGGCAAGGGCTGGCGTATTCCGTTTACGCCGGAGACCCTCAAGGGTGCCAAGGCAATCACCGAAATGGTTGACGCCGACACCGGTGAAGTCGTTGTCGAAGCCGGCAAAAAGCTGACTCCGCGTCTGCTCCGTCAGCTCGCTGACAAGGGCCTCAAGGCTCTGAAGGCGACCGACGAAGATCTGTACGGCAACTACCTCGCCGAGGACATCGTCAACTACTCGACAGGTGAAATCTACCTCGAGGCCGGCGACGAGATCGATGAGAAGACCCTTCCGATCATTCTCCAGAACGGTTTCGACGAGATCCCGGTTCTCGGCATCGACCATATCAACGTCGGCGCCTATATCCGCAACACGCTGACGGCGGACAAGAACGAGAACCGCCAGGACGCTCTGTTCGACATCTACCGCGTCATGCGTCCGGGTGAACCGCCGACAATGGACTCGGCTGAAGCCATGTTCAACTCGCTGTTCTTCGATGCGGAGCGCTACGACCTCTCCGCCGTTGGCCGCGTCAAGATGAACATGCGTCTCGACCTCGACGTCGAAGACACCGTCCGCATCCTGCGCAAGGACGACATCCTGGCCGTGGTCAAGATGTTGGTCGAACTGCGCGACGGCAAGGGCGAAATCGACGACATCGACAACCTAGGCAACCGTCGTGTTCGCTCTGTCGGCGAATTGATGGAAAACCAGTACCGTCTCGGCCTGCTCCGTATGGAGCGCGCGATCAAGGAACGTATGTCCTCGATCGAAATCGACACGGTCATGCCGCAGGACCTGATCAACGCGAAGCCGGCAGCTGCTGCCGTTCGCGAATTCTTCGGTTCCTCGCAGCTGTCGCAGTTCATGGACCAAGTGAACCCGCTTTCGGAAATCACCCACAAGCGTCGTCTATCGGCTCTTGGCCCGGGTGGTCTGACGCGCGAGCGCGCAGGCTTTGAAGTCCGCGACGTTCATCCGACCCACTACGGCCGCATTTGCCCGATCGAAACGCCCGAAGGCCCGAACATCGGTCTGATCAACTCGCTTGCGACCTTCGCCCGCGTCAATAAGTATGGCTTCATCGAAAGCCCGTACCGCCGCATCGTTGATGGCAAGGTGACGAACGACGTTCTTTACCTCTCCGCCATGGAAGAAGCGAAGTACTACGTTGCACAGGCAAACGCCGAGCTTGGCGCCGATGGTTCCTTCACCGACGAATTCGTCGTCTGCCGTCATGCTGGCGAAGTTATGCTCGCTCCGCGCGACAGCATGAACCTGATGGACGTTTCGCCGAAGCAGGTTGTTTCGGTCGCAGCGGCTCTCATCCCGTTCCTGGAAAACGACGACGCCAACCGCGCTCTCATGGGCTCGAACATGCAGCGTCAGGCCGTTCCGCTGCTGCGTGCTGAAGCTCCGTTCGTCGGCACCGGCATGGAGCCGGTCGTCGCTCGCGACTCCGGTGCTGCTATCGGCGCCCGTCGCGGCGGCGTGGTCGACCAGGTCGACGCGACGCGTATCGTTATCCGTGCGACGGAAGACCTCGAAGCTGGCAAGTCCGGTGTCGATATCTACCGCCTGCAGAAGTTCCAGCGTTCGAACCAGAACACCTGCGTCAACCAGCGTCCGCTGGTCACCGTGGGTGACGTTGTCAACCGCGGCGACATCCTCGCCGACGGTCCGTCGACGGACCTGGGCGACCTTGCTCTCGGCCGTAACGCGCTCGTCGCGTTCATGCCGTGGAACGGTTACAACTACGAAGACTCGATCCTAATGTCCGAGCGGATCGTTGCTGACGACGTGTTCACCTCCATCCACATCGAAGAATTCGAAGTGATGGCGCGTGACACCAAGCTTGGTCCGGAAGAAATCACGCGCGACATTCCGAACGTCTCGGAAGAAGCGCTGAAGAACCTGGACGAAGCCGGCATCGTCTATATCGGCGCCGAAGTTCAGCCCGGTGACATTCTCGTCGGCAAGATCACGCCGAAGGGTGAGAGCCCGATGACGCCGGAAGAAAAGCTTCTGCGCGCCATCTTCGGTGAAAAGGCTTCCGACGTTCGCGATACGTCCATGCGTATGCCGCCCGGCACCTACGGGACGATCGTCGAAGTGCGCGTCTTCAACCGCCACGGCGTCGAAAAGGACGAGCGCGCGATGGCGATCGAGCGCGAAGAGATCGAGCGTCTTGCAAAGGACCGCGACGACGAGCAGGCGATCCTCGATCGTAACGTCTACGGCCGTCTGGTCGACATGCTGCGCGGCCAGGTCGCAATCGCCGGCCCGAAGGGCTTCAAAAAGGGCACCGAGCTTTCGAACGCCGTCGTCTCGGAATATCCTCGCTCGCAGTGGTGGATGTTCGCTGTCGAGGACGAGAAGGTCCAGGGCGAACTCGAAGCTCTCCGCGGCCAGTACGACGAATCCAAGTCGCGCCTCGAACAGCGCTTCATGGACAAGGTCGAGAAGGTTCAGCGCGGCGACGAAATGCCTCCCGGCGTCATGAAGATGGTCAAGGTCTTCGTTGCTGTTAAGCGCAAGATCCAGCCGGGCGACAAGATGGCCGGCCGTCACGGCAACAAGGGCGTCGTCTCGCGCATTGTGCCTGTCGAGGACATGCCGTTCCTCGAAGACGGTACGCATGTCGACATCTGCTTGAACCCGCTGGGTGTGCCTTCGCGCATGAACGTCGGGCAGATCCTCGAAACCCACCTTGCCTGGGCTTGCGCCGGCATGGGTAAGAAGATCGGCGAACTGCTAGACGAATACCGCAAGACGATGGACATCACCGACCTGAAGACGGAACTGACGGAAGTCTACGCGTCGCAGGCCAAGGACGAAGTCGCCAACTTTGACGATGCATCGCTCGTCAAGCTGGCTGAACAGTCCCGCAGGGGCGTCTCCATCGCAACGCCGGTCTTCGACGGTGCGCATGAGCCTGACGTTGCCTCGATGCTGAAGAAGGCAGGTCTGCACGAGTCCGGTCAGTCGGTTCTGTACGACGGCCGTACCGGCGAGCCCTTCGACCGCAAGGTCACCGTCGGCTACATGTACATGATCAAGCTGAACCACCTGGTCGACGACAAGATCCACGCTCGTTCGATCGGTCCTTACTCGCTCGTTACCCAGCAGCCGCTGGGCGGCAAGGCGCAGTTCGGCGGTCAGCGCTTCGGCGAAATGGAAGTCTGGGCTCTGGAAGCATACGGTGCAGCCTACACGCTGCAGGAAATGCTCACGGTCAAGTCGGACGACGTTGCCGGCCGTACCAAGGTCTACGAAGCCATCGTCCGTGGCGACGATACGTTCGAAGCCGGTATTCCGGAAAGCTTCAACGTTCTCGTCAAGGAAATGCGCTCGCTTGGTCTCTCCGTCGAACTCGAGAATTCGAAGGTCGAGGAGCAGCAGGCCAGCCAGTTGCCGGACGCTGCCGAGTAACCACCGATAGGGTGTGCGCTGTAACGCAGCGCACACCGTTCCCGCTCTGGCCCCTTACGTGTCGGCCGGGCAGGGACGATTTCGCCGCATTCTGCGGTTATTGTCGTTTTGAGCGTTGGCGCGGCTCCCGGGATTTGCCGCCGTCCATGCAAGATAAGGGCGCATCCGCCCATGAAGGAGACAGGCATGAACCAA
Source organism: Rhizobium sp. 10N414 (assembly GCF_056394785.1). Taxonomy (NCBI): domain Bacteria; kingdom Pseudomonadati; phylum Pseudomonadota; class Alphaproteobacteria; order Hyphomicrobiales; family Rhizobiaceae; genus Rhizobium; species Rhizobium sp. 10N414. The sequence continues at coordinate 9,518 of NZ_JBFTIN010000073.1, forward strand.
GAGGTCATGAATCTTTTCAATCCGCAGGTGCCTGCACAGAACTTCGATTCCATCCGGATTTCGATTGCTTCTCCGGAGAAGATTCTTTCCTGGTCYTACGGYGAGRTCAAGAAGCCSGAAACCATCAACTACCGCACSYTCAAGCCGGAACGCGACGGTCTCTTCTGCGCGCGCATCTTCGGACCGATCAAGGACTACGAGTGCCTTTGCGGTAAGTACAAGCGCATGAAGTACAAGGGCATCATCTGCGAAAAGTGCGGCGTTGAAGTCACGCTGTCGCGCGTTCGCCGTGAGCGCATGGGCCATATCGAGCTCGCCGCTCCCGTTGCCCACATCTGGTTCCTGAAGTCGCTGCCGAGCCGCATTTCTACGCTGCTCGACATGACGCTGAAGGATGTCGAGCGCGTTCTCTACTTCGAACACTACATCGTCACCGAGCCGGGCCTGACCGCGCTCAAGGAGCACCAGCTCCTGACGGAAGAAGAGTACATGCTCGCCGTTGACGAATACGGCGAAGACCAGTTCACGGCCATGATCGGTGCTGAAGCCATCTACGAGATGCTGGCATCGATGAACCTTGAGAAGATCGCTGGCGATCTGCGCTCCGAGCTTGCCGACACCACGTCGGACCTCAAGCAGAAGAAGCTGATGAAGCGCTTGAAGATCGTCGAGAACTTCATGGAATCCGGCAACCGCCCGGAATGGATGATCATGAAGGTCGTTCCGGTGATCCCGCCGGATCTGCGTCCGCTCGTTCCGCTCGACGGCGGCCGTTTCGCGACGTCGGACCTGAACGATCTGTACCGCCGCGTCATCAACCGTAACAACCGTCTGAAGCGCCTGATCGAACTGCGCGCTCCGGGCATCATCATCCGCAACGAAAAGCGCATGCTGCAGGAATCTGTGGACGCGCTGTTCGACAACGGCCGCCGTGGCCGCGTCATCACCGGCGCCAATAAGCGTCCGCTGAAGTCGCTGTCCGACATGCTCAAGGGCAAGCAGGGCCGCTTCCGCCAGAACCTGCTCGGCAAGCGCGTCGACTATTCCGGCCGCTCGGTCATCGTGACCGGTCCGGAACTGAAGCTGCACCAGTGCGGTCTTCCGAAGAAGATGGCGCTCGAGCTGTTCAAGCCGTTCATCTATGCCCGCCTCGACGCCAAGGGTTACTCCTCGACCGTCAAGCAGGCCAAGAAGCTGGTTGAAAAGGAAAAGCCTGAGGTTTGGGATATCCTCGACGAGGTCATCCGCGAGCATCCGGTTCTCCTGAACCGCGCACCGACGCTGCACCGCCTGGGAATCCAGGCCTTCGAACCCACGCTGGTCGAAGGCAAGGCCATCCAGCTGCACCCGCTCGTCTGCACGGCATTCAACGCCGACTTCGACGGTGACCAGATGGCTGTTCACGTGCCGCTGTCGCTTGAAGCCCAGCTCGAAGCCCGCGTTCTGATGATGTCGACGAACAACATCCTGCACCCTGCAAACGGTGCACCGATCATCGTTCCGTCGCAGGACATGGTTCTCGGCCTGTACTACCTCTCGATCATGAACCAGAACGAGCCGGGCGAAGGCATGGCCTTCTCCGACCTCGGCGAGCTGCATCACGCGCTCGAAAACAAGGTCGTGACGCTGCACACCAAGATCCGCGGCCGCTTCAAGTCGGTCGACGAGGACGGCAAGCCGTACTCGAAGATCTATGAAACGACTCCGGGCCGCTTGCTCATCGGCGAACTCCTGCCGAAGAACGGCAAGGTGACCTTCGACGTCTGCAACCAGGAAATGACCAAGAAGAACATCTCCAAGATGATCGACGCGGTCTACCGCCATTGCGGCCAGAAGGACACGGTCATTTTCTGCGACCGCATCATGCAGCTCGGCTTCACCCATGCCTGCCGCGCCGGCATTTCGTTCGGCAAGGATGACATGGTCATTCCGGAAACCAAGGCGAAGATCGTTGCCGACACCGAAAACCTGGTGAAGGAATACGAGCAGCAGTACAATGACGGTCTGATCACGCAGGGCGAAAAGTACAACAAGGTTGTCGACGCCTGGGGCAAGGCCACCGAAAAGGTTGCCGAAGACATGATGGCCCGCATTAAGGCCGTCGAATTCGATCCGAACACCGGTCGTCAGAAGCCAATGAACGCCATCTATATGATGTCCCACTCGGGCGCTCGTGGTTCTCCGAACCAGATGCGTCAGCTGGGCGGCATGCGCGGCCTCATGGCCAAGCCGTCGGGCGAAATCATCGAAACGCCGATCACGTCGAACTTCAAGGAAGGCCTGACCGTCAACGAGTACTTCAACTCGACGCACGGCGCCCGTAAGGGTCTGGCAGACACCGCCTTGAAGACCGCGAACTCCGGTTACCTGACCCGTCGTCTCGTCGACGTCGCCCAGGATTGCATCGTCAACTCGGTCGATTGCGGCACCGACAAGGGCCTGACCATGACCGCCATCGTTGATGCCGGTCAGGTCGTTGCGTCGCTCGGTGCTCGTATCCTCGGCCGTACCGCCCTTGATGATATCGATCATCCGGTCACTGGCGAGCGTATCGTCGATGCCGGCAAGATGATCCTCGAGCCCGATGTCATCGAGATCGAGAAGGCTGGTATCCAGTCGATCCGTATCCGTTCGGCACTGACCTGCGAAATCCAGACGGGCGTCTGCTCGGTCTGCTACGGTCGTGACCTTGCACGCGGTACCCCGGTCAACATGGGTGAAGCAGTCGGTGTTATCGCTGCTCAGTCGATCGGCGAGCCGGGCACGCAGCTCACCATGCGTACGTTCCACCTTGGTGGCACGGCAACCGTGGTTGACCAGTCGTTCCTGGAAGCCTCGTACGAAGGTACGGTTCAGATCAAGAACCGCAACCTGCTGCGCAACTCGGATGGCAACCTCGTTGCCATGGGCCGTAATATGACCGTCCAGATCCTGGACGAGCGTGGTGTCGAGCGCTCCTCGCAGCGCGTCGCCTATGGTTCGAAGCTGCATGTCGACGATGGCGACAAGGTCAAGCGCGGTCAGCGTCTGGCAGAGTGGGACCCCTACACCCGTCCGATGATGACGGAAGTGGCCGGTACCGTTCAGTTCGAAGACGTCGTCGACGGTCTCTCGGTTCTCGAAGCGACCGACGAATCCACTGGCATCACAAAACGTCAGGTTATCGACTGGCGTTCGACCCCGCGTGGTTCGGACCTCAAGCCGGCAATCGTCATCAAGGATGCCAGCGGCAATGTCATGAAGCTGTCCCGTGGTGGTGACGCCCGCTTCCTGCTCTCGGTCGACGCGATCCTGTCGGTCGAGCCGGGTCAGAAGGTGTCTCAGGGTGACGTGCTTGCACGTTCGCCGCTCGAAAGCGCCAAGACCAAGGACATCACCGGCGGTCTGCCGCGCGTTGCCGAACTGTTCGAAGCTCGTCGTCCAAAGGACCACGCCATCATCGCTGAGATCGATGGTACGATCCGCCTCGGCCGCGACTACAAGAATAAGCGTCGCGTCATCATCGAGCCGGCGGAAGACGGTGTCGAGCCTGTCGAATACCTGATCCCGAAGGGCAAGCCCTTCCACCTTCAGGAAGGCGACTACATCGAGAAGGGTGACTACATCCTCGACGGTAACCCCGCTCCGCACGACATCCTGGCGATCAAGGGCGTCGAAGCACTCGCTTCGTACCTGGTCAACGAAATCCAGGAAGTCTATCGCTTGCAGGGCGTTGTCATCAACGACAAGCACATCGAAGTGATTGTCCGTCAGATGCTGCAGAAGGTGGAAATCACCGATGCAGGCGACTCGACTTACATCGTCGGCGACAACGTCGACCGTATCGAGCTCGAAGACGTCAACGATGCGCTGATCGAACAGGGCAAGAAGCCTGCTTATGGCGATCCGGTTCTGCTGGGTATCACCAAGGCGTCGCTGCAGACCCCGTCGTTCATCTCCGCCGCGTCCTTCCAGGAAACGACGAAGGTGCTGACGGAAGCTGCAATCGCCGGCAAGACCGACGGTCTGCAGGGTCTGAAGGAAAACGTCATCGTCGGTCGTCTGATCCCCGCCGGTACCGGTGGCACGATGACCCAGATCCGTCGCATCGCGACCTCGCGCGACGAGTTGATCCTCGAGGAACGCCGCAAGGGCACGGGCGCCGATGTCGCCACGCCGATGCTGCAGGATCTCGCAGGCGAGAGCGCACCGGCTGCCGAATAATCGGCAGCTTGGTCTCAAGAATTGAGAAGCCGCCCGGAGCGATCCGGGCGGCTTTTTGTTGTGCGCCCAGCATGGGCGCATTCTTGTGGGTGGAAGTCCCACGGTAAGCTGGTCACATCGAGCGAAGTGAAGCGCAACTGCGGCAGGGTGACCAACCGTGGGGAGGAAGCGTGGATCGAACCTGCGGGCCGATGGACAAGAACCGGATATGAGGCGATGCCGACCAGGGCGAGCGGGCAACAAACCGCGAAGCTCTTGTGACCAATGGGCGGTGGCGTAAATCCGGAAGCCCGCCGGAGCTCCGGTCGCGACGAAGCCGAGCCCCCGCCGAGGATTGGGAACGACAAAGGCGCGGGGCTGCTTGAGGTGGCCCTGCGGCGAGAGAACCTTCTGCGGGCGTGGAAGCAGGTGCGGGCCAACAAAGGCGCGGCGGGCGCGGACGGTCTGGACATTGACCAGACGGCCGCAATGCTACGCATCTCTTGGCCTGCCATCCGCGACAGCCTGCGGGAGGGGACGTACCGGCCACAGCCGGTGCGTCGGGTGATGATCCCGAAGCCAGGGGGCGGCGAGCGCGAGCTTGGCATCCCCACGGTGCTGGACCGTCTGATCCAACAGGCGCTCCTGCAAGTCCTCCAGCCTATTCTTGATCCGACTTTTAGTCAGCACAGCTACGGCTTCCGTCCCACGATGCCGTCCTGGCGGCGCAATCGTTCGTGCAGTCCGGACGGCGGGTTGTCGTGGACGTTGACCTGGAGAAATTCTTCGACCGGGTTGACCATGACATCCTGATCGACCGTCTGCGCAAGAAAATCCCCGATCCCGGCGTGATCCGCTTGGTACGGGCCTATCTGAACGCCGACATTGTTGATGGGGGTGTGGTCCTCAAGCGGACCCGAGGCACGCCGCAGGGTGGGCCGCTGTCGCCACTTCTGGCCAATGTGTTGCTGGATGAGGTGGACAAGGAACTTGAACAGCGGGGCCATGCCTTCTGCCGCTATGCCGACGACTGTAACGTCTACGTGCGATCACAGCGGGCGGGCGAGCGGGTGATGGCTCTGCTGCGGCGTCTCTATGGCCGACTTCGCCTTAAGGTGAASGAGACCAAGAGCGCCGTTGCCACCGTCTTCGGCCGCAAATTCCTCGGCTATGCTTTCTTCAAAGCACCAGGGCGGGTGGTCAAGAGACGGGTTGCCGA
>NZ_JBFTIN010000074.1:0-14575 GCF_056394785.1 Rhizobium sp. 10N414
GATCGGCAGCATCTACCCGGCCACCATGGGCATGCTGCCAACCTTCCTTGCCAAGATCGCCCGCAAGTATCCCGATGTCCGCATCCATATCGCGTCTGGCAATACCGGCGAGATCATCCGCGGCCTGGAGACTGGCCAGCTCAATCTGGGCTTCATCCGCCCGGTGGAAAACATCGGCTGCTTGCGCTTCGTCTCGCTTGCGCATGAGCGCTACTACCTGGCGGTTGGCCATGCCAACCCGCTGGCAGCCAGGGAGGAGATCAGCATCGACGATCTGCGCACTCAGAAGATCATCGCCTTCAACCGACAGAACCTGTCGTTCACCGAACGCTACTTCAATGAGAAGTTTGCGGAATACGACCTCACCGCCAACATTGCCTTCAGCTGCGATGACACCTATGCGCTGGTGTCGCTGGTCTCTGCCGGGCTTGGCATCGGCTTTGCACCGGAATGGACGCTTGATCTTCCCAATCGCGGCTTCGAGCTGAAGAAGGTAAGCGGGATCGACTTTAGGATCGGGCTTGGCATCGCGTGGAACAAAGAAGATCCAACCGCTGGCCGAGACGATATCGTCGACATCGCACGTTCGCTGGCAAGGGCAGGGCGGTAATTGCACTCTCCGCGACTTCGCAACCGCAAAGCTGCGCAATCGAGATTTTATCGACCCGAAGCGGCGCGACTTGGCCGCAGAACGAGCGGAAAGAGCGGTAGCGCTCTGTCCTGGCTCTAGAGGAATTGTCGGCGGTTGCTTGCGTGATTATCGAGTTGGCCCCGGCGCGAGGGACGAGCACATTTCGGGCCTCATGAGGACGTCATCGGGACGTAATCGCGACCGCTGTCGATCGTTGTGGGCCGGCCATCGAGAGACAACTCGGCGATCCGTGGCTTTGATTGAGCGATAATCTTGCCCCGGCGGATGACCCAAAGCCTGGTGGGCTTGAGCCGTAATGCCTCAATCGGGTCGGCCGCCTGTAGGACAACAAAGTCCGCGTTGCAGCCTTTCGTCATGCCATAACCTTCAAGACCCATCGTCTTTGCAGAGTTCAGCGTAAGGGCGTCGAAGATCTTTTTCTTGTCAGCGATGCCGGCCATCTGCGCGACATGGATCGCCATATGTCCGACTTCCAGCATGTCGCCCGAGCCCATCGAATACCAGGGATCCATCACGCAGTCGTGCCCGAAGGAGACGTTAAGCCCGGCATCCATCAGTTCACGCACACGTGTCATGCCGCGGCGCTTGGGATATGTATCGTGCCTGCCCTGTAGCATGATGTTGATCAGGGGATTGGGGATGACATTGATTTCGGCCTCGGCCATCAGCGGGATGAGCTTTGAGACATAGTAGTTGTCCATCGAATGCATCGAGGTAAGGTGGGAACCGGCAACACGTCCCTGAAGGCCGAAACGCACAGTCTGGGCGGCCAGCGTTTCAATGTGACGCGACATCGGATCGTCCGTCTCGTCGCAATGCATGTCGACCGGAAGTCCACGATCAGCGGCGATCCTGCACAGCGCCTCGACAGACGCGCGGCCGTCTTCCATCGTTCGCTCGAAGTGCGGAATACCGCCGACAATGTCGATCCCCATGTCGAGGGCACGGTTCAGCGACTCGACGCCGGCTTCCGCCCGGTAATAGCCATCCTGCGGAAAGGCAACGAGTTGCAAGTCGATGTAGGGCTTTACCCGTTTTCGAACCTCGATCAGAGCCTCGGCGGTTACCAGACGTGGATCGGACGTATCGACGTGGCTTCTGATGGAAAGAAGGCCCTGGCTTACGGCAAGGTCGCAGTAGCGCAGGGCGCGATCGACCAGCGCCTCCTGTGTCAATGACGGACGAAGCTCGCCCCAGAGTGAGATGCCTTCCAGCAGCGTGCCGGAGATGTTCATTCGCGGCAGGCCGAGTGACAGCGTGGCATCCATATGAAAATGGGGATCGACGAAGGGAGGCGTTACCAGCCGGCCCGTTGCATCGATTTCCGTGCCGGCAGAGGCCTGGATCTGATGCTCGACGGCAGCAATCTTTCCGTTCTCCACTGCAATGTCGATCCCGGTGCGGCCATCGGGGAGGTTCGCTTTCCTGATGATCAGTTCGAACATTGGGTCTCCTTTTATCGTTCGCCACGGCGATAGGATTGCATCAGGGCCTGAGGAACGCGCGCGCGGCGGGCCATGACGGCTAGCGCCAGGATCGACAGGACATAAGGCGTCATCAGAAAGATCTGATAGGGGATACCCTGGACGACGGTCTGCAGGCGAAGCTGGAAAGCGTCGAAGAAGGCAAAGAGCAGCGCTCCGAAAAGCGCACGCCCGGGTCTCCAGGATGCAAAGACGACGAGCGCAATGCAGATCCACCCGCGACCCTGGACCATGGTCGGGAAGAAGCTGTTGAAGGCTGACAGCGTCAGGAACGCGCCGCCCATGCCCATCAACGCGCTGCCGACGATCACCGCACCATAGCGTATCCGGATCGGATCGACGCCCTGAGCCTCTGCCGCATGCGGGTTTTCGCCGGTCATGCGAATTGCAAGACCAAGCGGCGTGCRAAAGACGACGTAGGCAAGAAGGAGCGCAATGAGGATGGCGAGATAGGTGGGTGCTGTCTGCGTGAAAAAGGCCGGTCCAACAAATGGCACGGTGGAAAGGCCAGGGATGCTGATTGGCTGGAAGGGGACGATCGTTGGCGGTGTGCCGGCCACGGGGACGATCAGACGGAACACATAGTAACTGAAGCTTGAGGCAAACAGGGTCACGCCAAGACCTGAGACATGCTGGGACAGGCCGAGCGTAACGGTCATCGCGGCGTGCAGGAAACCAAACACCATGCCTGCCAGCGCAGCCACAAAGAGACCGGTCCAAAGGTCAGCGCCATGATAGACCGCAAGCCAGCCGATCATCGCGCCGAAGGTCATGATGCCCTCGATGCCGAGGTTGAGAACGCCGGCTCGTTCGCACAGAAGTGCGCCAAGAGTGCCAAAGATCAGAGGAGTGGCAATTCGAAGGATCGCCGCCCACAGGCCCGCCGATGAGATGATGTCGACAATAACGTTCATCGCCGGATCCTGTATTGGGTGAAGAACAGGGCAACGAGCATCGTCAGGAGCGACAGCGCTACCGTTACATCAGCGATGTAGGTTGGTATGGCGAGGCTGCGGCTCATGCCGTCGGCACCGACGAACATGGTTGCCGTGAACAGTGCCGCCAGCACGACGCCGAGCGGGTTCAGGTTGGCGAGCATCGCGACGACGATTCCTGAATAGCCGAAGCCAGGAGACAGATCCGTGGTGACGTAGCCCTTGACGCCGAGGACCTCGATTGCGCCGGCAAGTCCCGCAAGGCCCCCGGAAAGGCAGGCAACCTTGACCAGGGTCCGTGTCAGCGGAACGCCGGCAAACGCTGCACCCTGCGGACTGAGGCCAGCAGCGCGTGACTGCATGCCAAAGACCGTCCTCGTCTGCAGGAAATGGATGATGACAGCAAGGACGATCGCAATCAGGAGGCCGATATGGAGCCGCGAGCGCGCAACCAGCTTCGGCAGCATGGCATGGTCGACCACTGACTGCGACTGCGGCCACCCAAAGGCCATTGGATCCTTCAGCACACCGTTGATCAGCATGGAGACAAAAAGCAGCGCGATGAAGTTGATCAGGAGGCTGGTCACCACCTCATCAACAGAGAAGCGCAGTCTGAGCCACAGCGGGATGAGGATCAGTACCATGCCCGCAACAGCACCGATCAATAGCAAGGCGGGAATGAGGATCGGGCCCGGCAGGCCTGCCAGCATGTTGGAGCCGCAGGCGGCGACTGCGATAGCGCCGACGTAGAACTGGCCTTCCGCACCGATATTCCAAAGCCTCGCCCGAAAGGCCGTCGCGGCGGCAAGACCGGTCAGGATAAGGGGCGTCGCCCGGGTCAAGGTCTCGGTCGCCGAGAGACGTGAGCCGAAGGCGCCAATCAGGATGCGCCGATAGGCTTCCAGGACCGGCGCGCCGGCGATTGCGATCAGAATGCCGGCAAGCAGAAGTGCTGAGACGACGGCAGCGATCGGCGAACCGACCAGGAGATAGACCGGCCGATGCTCGCGGCGTTCAAGGCGCATGTCTGATCTCCGTAGGTGTCTCACTCCAGTCGCCCGCCATCATCAGGCCCAGGCGGCGTGCATCGACGTCTCCCGCGTCGACCGGTGGTGACAGCCTGCCACCAACAATCGCCTGGATGCGGTCAGCAAGCGCGATCACTTCATCAAGATCCTCGGAGATCAACAACACCGCAGTACCCTGCCTGCGGGCTTCAAGGATCCGGGCGTGGACGGCGGCAACTGCGCCCTCGTCGAGACCGCGTGCCGGCTGGGCGGCGATCAAAATACGGGGACGCTGCTGCAGATTCCTGCCGAGGATGAGCTTTTGCATGTTCCCACCCGACAGGAGGCGGGTACGGCTGCGCGGCGCACCACCTCTCACGTCAAAGGCATCGATGATCTCCCGGGCAAACGTCATGCCTGCCTTGCGGTCCACCATTCCAGCCCGGGAGAAAGCAGGAAGACGCTCGAGCACGACGTTTTCCCATATCGCCATTTCGCCGATCGCCCCTTCCTTGTTTCGGTCTTCGGGAATGCGGCCGATGTCAGCTGCTACGACGTCCGCAACGTCGAGATTGCCGACATTTTTTCCGAACAGGATGAGGTCACCCGCCGTGCGGGACAGCACGCCGGACAACAAGGCTGCCAAGGGCGCCTGGCCGTTGCCGGAAACGCCGATGATCCCGAGCACCTCGCCTTCGCTGAGTTGGAAGTTGATGCTCTTCAGCCTGTCAACCCCGCCAACTCTGGAGGTGATGCCAACGCCTTTGAGGACAACCGCGCCGGGTGTCGATGGTTCGCGAACGGGGCGGCTGACCCGGTGGCCCACCATCAGTTCAGCGAGTTCGGCCTTGCTGGTTTCCGACTGAAGACGCTCGGCGACCATCCTGCCGCCGCGCAGCACGACAATCCGGTCGGCCGCGGCCATGACCTCATCCAGCTTGTGGGAGATGAAGATCACCGACAATCCCTGACGGGCCATCTCCTTCAACGTCGAGAACAGCCTTTCGGCCTCGATATTGGTGAGAACGGCGGTGGGTTCGTCGAGGATCAGGATTCGAGCATCGTTGAAAAGCGCCTTGAGCAGCTCGACCCGTTGTTGTTCCCCGACCGAAAGATCACCGAGGCGCTCGTCAGGATCGACCTTGAGGCCGAAACGATCCGAAATAGAAAGGAGCTTCCTGCGCGCGGCATTTGTACTCGAGCGCAACGCCCAGAGTTTCTGCGTTCCGGTCATGATGTTCTCGATGACCGTGAGATTTGGCGCGAGCGAGAAATGCTGGTGCACCATGCCAACGCCAGCCCGGATTGCCTCGCGGGGCCTCCCCGGCGGCAGCTCACGGCCATGGATCACTATCCGGCCGGTGTCTGGCACATAGTGGCCAAAAAGAATGCTCATCAATGTCGTCTTGCCGGCGCCATTCTCGCCAAGAAGTGCGATAATTTCTCCTTCCTTCAGCGACAGCGAAATGTCGTCGTTGGCAAGGTTGTCGCCGAACCGCTTTGAGACACGGGAGATGTCGAGCACGGTGGTCATGCAGCCGATTCCGCAATTGGGAAGGGATGTTGCCACCTTCCTTCGGCTTCCAGTCTGAAGGCAAGCGACAGGAGCTGCAGATCGCGGCCGATTGGCGCCATCAGCTGGATCGGTAGCGGCAGGCCGGCGGCATCTGATCCGAAAGGAAGCGTCAAGGCAGGGACTCCCGAGACATTGGCGAGTGGCGCGAGCGGCGCGAAGGCAGCCATGCGTTCGAAATGCAGCTCGGTGTCGGCATGATCCGATGGGAACGACCCGACCGCAAGTGGTGCCGACGACAGCATTGGGGACAGAACGCAATCAACCCTGTCGAACAGGGCCCACATATGATGGCTGACGAGAACAGCCTTGTTCAGCGATGCCCAAAGGGCGGCGGCAGGCATCGCGCTGCCCTGTTCGGCGACTGCCTGTGTCAGGCGCTCAGCCATTGCCATGTCGAGGGCAAGGTCCTGGACCAGGTTGAACAGGTTGACGGCGACTATGTCCTCGAAAACGCGCGCGCTGTCTCCTACGGTGGTTTCAAGCTCACTCCACCGTAGACGGACGATCTCGTGGCCGTCGATCTCGAGCGCAGTGGCCGCCGCCTCGACAGCATCCAGCCGGTCAGCGGCGGTTGGAAACCGCACGCCGGTATCCGTCAAGAGACCGATCTTCAGACGCGACGAAGGGGGGGCTGTCATGGACACATCTGGAAAAGGGCCGCGCGCTTTACCGCTCAACGCTGTGAGAGCGAGCTCGGTGTCCCGGACCGAGCGCGTCACGACGAATTCGCTCGCGATGCCACCGAGATGATTACCGAACGAAGGACCCGCTGGCATGGCGCCACGGCTGGGCTTCAGGCCAACCAGGCCGCAGCAGGCGGCGGGAACCCGGATGGAACCGCCAGCGTCGGTCGCATGTGCTGTTGAAACGATGCCGGCGGCAACAGCTGCGGCGGCACCACCCGATGAACCGCCAGCAGTTCGCGATCGGTCATGCGGATTTCGACAGACCGGACCGATCGTTGGCTCACTTGCGAGCGACAGCCCGAATTCGGGACTCGTGGTCAGCCCAAACAGGCAAAAGCCGGCCGCGCGGAACCGCGCCGCAAGCTCGGAATCCGCATCGCCGGAGTCTCGCTTGAAAAGACGTGAACCGGCTGCAACCGGCAGTCCCTTGAACGGACCGCCAAGATCCTTGGCAAGCGTCGGCACCCCACCAAACGCACGCGCAGTAAAACGGATCGGGGCCGACCGACACTCGTCGTCGGCCGCCTGGGCTGCCGCCATCCCCATGGTCGCGTCAAGATGAGTGATGGCACCAAGACTGGAAAGGCGGGTGGCAGCGGCCAGGGACAGCCGCATCGCCTCCGTTGAGGTCAGTTGGCCGGAACGGATCAGTTCCGAAACGTCGGTGGCGTCTACTGGCCGTTTGCCGGGCATGGTCGGCCGAATTACTTGGGCTGTTCCATGTTCTGCGGCACCTCAAACTTGCCGGCCTTGATGTCTGCGCGCTTGGCTTCCATGGCCGCTTCCGCGTCTGCCGGTGCCACGCCCTTCACAAAGACGATGTCGCTTCCGCCTTCCTTCATCAGGCCGAAGGCCGTGTAGTTGCGGCCGACTGGCTTGCCCGCAGCCACATCGGCAATCGCCGCATTCAGAATGGGCCGGAATCCCCAGAGGGCATTCGCAAAGACCGTGTCGGGATAGCGCGGGGTATAGTCTATCAGTGATCCGACAGCCTTGATCTTGCGTTCCTTGGCTGCATCGGCGGTGCCGATGCGCTCGCCAAACAGGATGTCCGCACCAGCATCGATCTGGGCAAGGCCCGCCTCGCGCGCCTTCGGCGGATCGAAGAACGTCCCAATAAAGGCAACGAGATGCTTGCAGTCAGGATTGACCGATTTGACACCTTCGGCGAAGGCGTTGATCAGCATGTTGACCTCGGGAATAGGCATGGCACCAACGGAGCCGACCACGTTCGACTTGGTCATCTTGCCTGCCAACATTCCCGCGAGATAGGCGCCGTCGTAATTCCAGGTGCCGAAGACGCCGAAATTGCTGCCTTCTTCCTTGCCACTCGATCCAAGAACGAAGGCCGTGTCGGGGTAATCGGCAGCCACCTGGCGCGCTTCCTTTTCGACAGCATAGGCTTCGCCGATGATCAGCTTGTTTCCTTGTTCGGCATATTCGCGCATGGCGCGGGGATAGTCGGTCCCGGAAACGCCTTCTGAAAATACATATTCAATCACGCCTTCCTTGGCGGCGTCCTGCAAGGCCTTGTGAAGACAGGAATTCCAGGCGTTTTCGACAGGCGAGGCATGGATGCCTGCCACCTTCAATGGGGCGGCGGCGCGGGCGATCGGCGCCAACCCGCTGACGCCCAGGGCAATGCCCGAGGCCATGAGCGCGCGACGTGACATGAGAAGGTCTTTTGTCATGATTGTTCCCCTTTTTTTACCGTTTGGTTCAAAACCATATGGAGGGGCTAAAAAAGTGTCAAGCGAGGTCCGGGTTTAAAAAATGGGCATAGCCAATCGCCGACGGCAACATCGTGTGTTGCCGTCGGGCTGGCGGTTTCAGTGCTGCTGATGCGCCTGGGGTTTTCGTTGCGGAGCCAGCTGTTGGACCCACAGACGAGGTGACTTGCCGCCGCGACGCTTACCGGGCCGGAAGGGTCGTCGATGAACTGAATGCAAAGGAGCAAGTTGTCCTGCGTGCCGGCTCCGCGTCGCGTCTTCAGCGCCCCCGATCGGCCCATGATGTCGCGGGCGTGCTCAGAAGCTAACGGGCGATGGGATGATGATGCTCACGTCTCGCCGGGAAGGATATGTGATGCCTCTGGACGCCATGACACCCAGATCCGCCCGCCAGGCTCGAGCTTGAGGCGATCCAATTCCTCGTGGCTCTTTTGTGCCTTGATTTCGATATGACCAGAAGCTTCCAGATGAACCACGGCGGTGGCGCCGACGAATTCCTCGCCGACGACGGAAGCCTCGAGACAGTTCCACTCAACGGAAGGCCGCTCCGGGGTCAGCTGAATACAGTCGCTGGAGATCGCAAACGTCGCCTTGTCTCCGGCAGACAATTGCCGGGCAGGGGTATCGGCAACACGAAATTCGCCAACAGGCGTCGCGATCTTCATGGCGCCTGCAGCGGCAGCAGTCACCTTGCCGGGGAAGATGTTGGACGAACCGAGAAACTCTGCCACGAAGCGCGTGCGAGGTGTCCGGTAAATCTCTTGCGGCGTGCCTGTCTGTTCGATCTTGCCGCGGCTCATGATCACGACACGGTCGGCCATGGAGAAGGCTTCCGACTGGCTGTGGGTGACATAGACGAAGGTGATCCCGAGCTCACGCTGCAGGTTGGCGAGCACTGTTTGCATCCGGACCTTGAGGTGGGCGTCAAGCGCCGAGAGCGGCTCGTCGAGCAGCAGGATCTCTGGTTCGGTGACCAGCGAGCGGGCAAGCGCCACGCGTTGACGCTGGCCGCCGGAAAGGTGGGCGACATTCCGGTCGGCTAACTCCGAGATCTGCATTCGCTCCAGCCACTTCTCGACGCGTTCTCGGCGCTCTTCTTTCGCGACGTCGCGCATCCGCAGGCTGAACTCGATGTTTTCCCGGACCGTGAGGAAGGGAAAGAGCGCCAGGCTCTGCCACACCATCGGCGTGTCGCGTTGCCATGTCGGCAGCTCGTTGATGCGTTTGCCGGCAAGCCGGATTTCGCCATCGCTCGGTGTTTCCAGACCCGCGAGCATGCGCAGTGTCGTCGTCTTGCCGCAACCCGAGGAGCCCATGATGGCCAGAAACTCCCCCTTGTTGATCTCGAGGTGGATTGGGCTGACGGCGGTAAAATTGCCGTAGCGTTTCGTAACTCCGTCGAAAGCGACCAGGGGCTGCTCTGTCATGACTGCCGGGCTCCATTGTTGATCGAGGATGGTGGGTTGCCTCGCGTCATGAGAAGGGCCTGAGCGACGATCACCAATGTGATTGAGGCAAGGAAGACGAAGGTGCCGATGACGTTGATGCGCGGGCTGACTTGTCCCTGCAAAAAGCCGAGCACTTTCACCGGCAGGGTCTCGTTGAGACCGGACACGAACCATGATACCGCAAACTCGTCAAAGGACACGGCCATGGTGATCATGAGAGAGGCAAAGATTGCCGGCTTGCAGAACGGGATGATCACATTGCGCATTGCCTGCCATTCCGACGCACCGAGGTTCCATGCGGCTGCTTCCAGCGACGGGTCCATCTGTGAAAGCCGCAAGCGGGTGATTGCCATCGCAAACGGTGCACACATGACCACGTGCGCAATGATGACCGAATGAATGGCCCCTGAGAGCTCGACGTTTGAAAGAAAGGCCAGCATCGCAAGTCCAAGGATAACGACCGGAATCGTCGGGGGCAGCAGCGCCAGGGCGACATAGATCGTCTTGCCAAAGAACCGGTAGCGGAAATCAGTATAGGCTGCACCGAAGCCGAGGAGCGTCGAAGTACATGAGACGGCGATGCCGACGATAAGGGTATTGCGCAAGCCTTCAAAGACGAGCGGGTCGGCAGCCACTGCTTTGTACCAGACGGTCGAGAATCCTCCGAGCGGAAGCGAGGGAAACCGGTCGACATTGAAGGAAAAGACAAAGCTTGCGGCGATAGGCGCGAAAATGAAAGCGAGGGCCAGCACGATATAGGCCTGCAGGGCCAGGTCGATCGCCAGGTTGCGATTGTGGTTCATTGCCCGCGCTCCCGATAGGCAAAACGAACGGCGGCAAAGGCAACAGCGAGAAGGGTCGCGATCATGACAAGCGCGATGACTGCTGCACGCGGCCATTGTTGACCGGATTTCGTGGTGTCCGTGATCAGGATGGACAGTGTTGGCGGATCGCCGCCACCGAGATAGAGGGGGCTTACAAAGTCGCCAAACGTAAGGATGAAGCAGAACAGCGCTGCAATGACCAGGCCGACCTTGGCAGCCGGAATAACGACTTCGACAACAGTGCGCAAGCGGCCGCAGCGAAGGTTATGCGCCGCCTCGATCAACGTCCTGTCGACAAAGACCAGGCTGAACAGTTGCAGCAGAATGACCAGCGGCAAGCTGAGCGTGAGATACCCGACGAGCTGGCCAAACACGGAATTGAGCATTCCGAATGGTCCGATACCTGCCTTGGCAAACAGGGCATTGAAGATGCCGTTGTCAGACAGGAATATCTGCCAGGAATAGATCCGCACGAGGTAGCTGGTGAAGAATGGCAGCACCATCAAGAAGACGATGCGGCGCCGCGCATGTTCCGACAGCTTGAACGCGACGGCATAGGCACATGGGAACGCAATTGCGCTGGTGATCGCCGCCGCTGTTGCGGCAAGACCGAGGGTCCTGAGATAGGCCTCCCAGAAGACACCACGGCTAAGGACATAGGTCCAGTTGGTGAAGACGAAGGCTGGCTCCATGCGAAAGTTGCGCACGGTCCAGAAGCTGAGCGCCATGAGGAAGATAAGCGGCGCCAGGAAGAAGGCCAGTTGCCAGACAAGGAGCGGCACCGAAAAGGTGAGCCCGTAAAGCGTGATCGATTTCCGCATTCTTAGGGTTCCCGAACGAGACGAAACCGCCGGCCGCTTCGTGGCGTGGTCTGGCTCGGCAACAGGCGTAACGCTTGTTGCCAAGGCCGCGGCGACGGAAGGTCTCATGCGCCCTTGTAGTCCGACCAGAAGTCGTTCCAGTCTTCCAGGCCTTGCTGTATCGGAAGCTGGCGATAGTGGATGCGGCCGGAGCGGATGAGGTCCATCACATTGCTTTCATTAAGGAGCATGCCTTGGCGCTTGGCTTCCTCGGGCGTTTCCTTTGCGAGCAGTTCCCACCCCTTTTGGTTGGGAATGAGCGCCGGGTAGGCTGCCATGTTTGCAGACTTCACCTGGCCCTTTGCCGAGGTGATGTACTGGATCCACTTCTTTGCTATATCCGCCTTTGACGATCCCCTTCCGATCGAGAAGGATTCGGTCCATTGAAGTCCACCTTCGGCGGGGATGACGCTGCGGACCTTTGCGCCATTCTTCTCGAGCGTACCGGTGATCCAGTCGCCGATACCGGCCATTGCCAGCATCTGGCCGTTTTGCAGCGAAGAGAACGTACCGCCGTAGTCGAAGAAACCGCCAATCTGCGGTCGCAACGTTATGGTTTTCTCTCTCAGTTTCTCGAATGCTGTCGCATCGATGTCGAATGGGGCAGCGTTGCCATTGAGCAGGCTGATTTCGCCGAGGTTCGGCAGATGCCAGTCGAAATGACCAACCTTGCCCTTCAGCTTCTCGTTCCAGAAGACGTTGTAGGTCATCGCCTCCTTCTCGGTGATGGCCTCGGTATTGTAGGCGACACCGAGGAAGCCAAATCGCGTGAAGACCGAATAGAGCGTTCCGTCCTGCCAGTGGCCGGCAAATTTCTGGAACTCTGGGAAGTAGTCGTCGAAGGGATAGTCTTTCGGATCGAGCGCCTCGATATAGCCGGCGGCATTGAGCTGCTGGACATATTCCGCGTCGGACAGGATGATGTCGAAAGTGCCGGGTGGTGACTGGGCAATCAGGCCCAGCATGTTGTCGCCGCCGGTGTAATATTTCGGCTTGAACTTGACATTATGCTCGGCTTCGAAGTCCGCGACCACGTCAGGCTCGGCATGACCGTACCAGGCGAGCATGGTGATTTCTGTCGGTGCGGCGAAGGCGCGGCGGCTCAGCAAGGGGGTGGCAAGCATGGCGCCCCCCAGAGCACCTGTGGCCTTGAGAAACTGACGCCGGGTTGATCTTTCAGAACTGGTGTTGGTCATTGCATTCCCCTTTGCTGTTGTTGGCAAAAGGCTATGCAGCGCCGATGCATTTGGAAAATTAATTAAAATAATTTCCGCATTTGGAATGCTTATTGGCGGTCAAGCTCGACATGACGCCGTGTCGGGTCGCCGGACACGCCGGCTTCGTCAAGCCGGGCGATCACATGATTGACCAGGCGAATACCGGCATCCGACAGGCGCGGATGCTTGTAAAATAATCCGACCCGGATCTCGGCAAGAGGCGGGAAACCGTCCTCCTGCGTCAAGGCGCGCATGCCGGGCAGCATCGTGTAGCGCGTGAGCGCGCTGACACCGAGCCCATTGACAACAGCATTCTGGAGGCCGGCAATACCGGGGCCGGTATAGGCAATTCGCCAGCGCACCTTGGCGGCATCGAGTGCCTGGATCATGCGGGCGCGATAGGCACAACCCTCCGGATGGGCGGCGAGCGGTATACCCTTGACCGTGTCCAGGTTTCCGTTTTCGGCGGCAGCCCATATCGGGCGCTCGATCCATGACCGCGATAGATATTGTGTGTGCTCGCTGTTGGCCATGGCAACGACGATATCAAGATCGTCGGCATTCAACCGTTCGAGGATTTCCGCGCTCCAGCCACAATGCAGCTCGAGGGAAATTTCGGGGTGCTGGGAGGTATATTCGGTAATGACGCCTTGCAGGAATGCAACGGCATAATCGTTCGGCAGACCCACGCGCAACACGCCTGCTATTTTCGACCGGTTGAAATAGGAAGCAGCTTCGTCGTTCAGGCGCAGGATCTCGCGGGCGTAGCTTAACAGCATCTCGCCCTCCGAGGTCAGCACAAGCGCGCGACCGACCTGCTTCAATAGCGAAGCTCCAACCAACTCTTCCAGGCGGCGCATCTGCAAGGAGATTGCTGGCTGCGTGCGGCCCAACGCATCACCGGCCTTGGTGTAGGCACCAAGATCAACCACCGAGACAAACGTCCGCAACAGGTCTGTCTGGAAGTTCGTGATATTGCCCATCGGATTTGCATTCCTTATGTGGCGATGACGATTATAAATTTCCCATATCAAGGGACGAGGATCAAATCAAAGCTTCCGACCCATGTGAGGAGCTGTTTCATGTCTCAACAGACCGTATTTGCCGCAGAACTTTCCTGGCCCGATTATGATGCCCTTGTGCGGGACGGATCGGTGCCAATCCTGATCCCTATCGGCTCCATGGAACAGCATGGCCATCATATGCCGATGAACGTCGATGTGCTCCTGCCGGTCGAATTCGCCCGTCGCGTAGCAGGCATGACCGGAGCCCTTGTGGCTCCGCCTTTCACCTACGGCTACAAGTCGCACCAGAAATCCGGCGGCGGCAATCACCTTCCCGGCACGACGAGCCTTGATGGCGCTACGCTGGTGGCTGCCCTGCGGGACGTCATCAAGGAATTTGCGCGTCATGGCGTACGGTCCATATGCCTGGTCAACGGCCATTTCGAGAATTCCTGGTTCATCATTGAGGGCATCGATCTTGCCCTGCGCGAATTGAGATGGGGTGGAGTCGAGACCATGAAAATCGTGGTTCTTTCCTACTGGGACTTCGTCGACAAGGCGACGATTGCGCGTCTTTACCCGAATGGCTTTGCGGGCTGGGATCTGGAGCATGGCGGCGTACTTGAGACTTCCCTCATGCTTGCGCTTTATCCGCAGCAGGTTTCGCTCGAGCGGGCGATCGACCATGCGCCGGCAAGTTTTCCACCCTATGATGTCTATCCCGCCAAGCCTGAGTGGACACCTGAGTGCGGTACGCTTTCCTCCCCGAAGGAAGCGACCGCCGAGAAGGGTGAGATACTGCTGCAGGTCTGCGTCGAAGGCATTGCGAAGGCGCTGCAAGCCGAGTTTGCCTCAGCATCCTGACAGAAACGAGAAAAGTGGCGGGTTATCCCGCCACTTCAGACTGCTGACAAACCCGTCGATATTTTCGGCGGGTTTGTTTTTTGGACGTTGGTTGTTTTAGTTGGGTTCTGAGGCGGGGCGAAGTTGGCGGCCTCTGGCCCTCATGCCATGGCTGGTCTGGGTGGCTTGGTGAGCGCCATGGCGATCTTCTTGATGTTTTGGGCGGCTGCAGCCAGCAGGCACTGGCATGCGACGCGGGTGAGACTTCGAAAGCGGGCATAGCGATGCCCGTGAAGCTGCTTGGCATCG
>NZ_JBFTIN010000075.1:0-12969 GCF_056394785.1 Rhizobium sp. 10N414
GATTGGCGTGCCGGTAAGGCCGTCGCGATCGATCTGTCAGTCCTTCCAGACCGCTGTCGTTATAGCGGCTGATGATCTTGTGACCGGTCTTGCGGGAGATGCCGAATTCGCGGCACAGCGCCGCTATCTTCTCGCCATCCAGAACCCGCAACGAATTTGAGACGCTCGTCCATGCGGTTGCACTCCTGCCAAGGCACCTTCGCTCTCCTCGCAAAGGCCAAAAGTCTAACCCATGTCTCCGGTATGAACTGTCACCCCTCTCTCGGGAAGGACACCAGCAATGATGAAGTCTTTTGCCGCGGTGTCAGCCGCGAACGGAGGCCGCGTAGCAACTCAGAATACTCGACATAGAAGAAAGGCGACCAATGGGCCGCCTTCCAAACGCTCGCTCTGCCGTTTCTTACTGCGCGGGTTGTGCCGGCGCCAGGAACTCGGCGCAATAGGACGGGCCGTTCACGCCCGGGATGTCGCCGACGACGCGGATGCTGCGGATCGTGTAGTCGGAGCTGGTGACGATTTCCGCCTGGCAGCGCAGGTATTGCGTGCGGGCAGCCGCGATCTGCTTGCCGCGCTTGCCATCCGCGCCTTCTGCGTATTTCGCCGGGGTGCGAACCGTCTTGTAGCCGCCCTTCCAGGTGTAGGTGACGCTGGAGCCGTTCTCGACATCGTTGATCGGCGGGCCGAATGCGGCAAAGAACTTGCCGGCCGACTGGCCAACCCAGCGACTGGAGATCGGATCTGCGGAGGTCGGAATCGTCGTGCAGCCGGCAAGCGCAATGGCAAGCCCAGCCGCGGCAAAGGTGCGGAGTTTCATTCTATCGTCCTTGAAAAGTTGTCGCGCATTCGACGGCGGGAATCGCTGGTCTGCAGCGGTTTCCGCTTGTCCCGCCGAGGGCTTTAACGCGGAACCCGGCAAAAGAAAATCGGCCCGCCTTGGCAATCGCAAAATTTGCCGCAAGTGTGTCATTTTGCTCCACTTAGTACTCTCAGGAGGTGCGCCGGCCCTGTCGGCAAAAAATGCGCCGGCTTTTGAATTTTGGTGCTTGCGCAACGAGATGGGCCGGTCTATAGAGGCGCCGCTGGTCACGGAGTGTAGCGCAGTCTGGTAGCGCACCACGTTCGGGACGTGGGGGTCGAGTGTTCGAATCACTCCACTCCGACCAGTCGTAACCCTTGGTAATCATTGCCGAAAATCGGGGTTGCTAATGTTTCCCGAAATTTTCCATCTAACGAAATACCTAACGATACCTTCCCTTAGTTGGTCAGGGCTTGTCGCCTTACTCACATGCATCGGCTGACGTCAGCGGCAATTGGCCTATCCGCATTGCACATTAAAGCCCTTTATTCGTCCGAAGAACTACCTGAACTAGGCTGAAGAGCCGATGGAAAAGGTAATCAACGTGTTCGACCTGCCCCTTACCAAAAAACATTCACACTCCTGTTTGCGTCGCTTTAACGTGGATCACAGGAGCAACAAGGCCTGAATCGTATTGGCGAATGTCGATTACCACTATAGATGAGCGTGTTGTTGAGGCTCATGCGAATCGGCAGGCGATGCAACCAGAAACGACAGTTCGAAGCGATTGCGTTGAAAAGAACGGATTGAGCACCCCTCGCCCCATTCGGGGCTCTTGGTGTGGATCGGCAAACGCGCAGCAATTTACTGAACGCGCAGTAAGGCTCCTCGTCCGAGGTGGCCGTCCGCCTGGAAAAGACGTTCGGCACGCGGGTGTGCAAAAGGCTTACATGGCAGTTCGATTGCTAACTGGCCAAGGTCATGCGTTGGACCTGCCTGATCGAGATCAGGGCTTTTCCGGTCGCCAGCAACGGACGATGGGGGGACGATGAACGCTGTTGAGATTGAAGAGGCCATATCGACACTCGCCGAGCAGCAGTTTAGCCCCGAGGAGTTTCCATTCGCTTTCCTGCAAGCCTTCGGTGCGAAGGAAACGACGCTGCGCAAATTGCGCAAGGGCGAGTCGAACAGATCGGATATGGGCGGCGTCCTTCAGCGTGACAATATCCATATCGCAGTCGCATCCCCCGGCGAGGTGACGAACACCCTTGATCTCCTGAAGACCAGCCCGGCCACGACGCGCTGGAAGGCGAAATTCGTTCTAGTGACGGATGGTGATACGTTCGAGGCGGAAGACCTCGAATCTGGTGAAACTGTCGCCTGCGCCTATGCTGATTTCCCGAATCATTTCGGTTTCTTCCTGCCTCTTGCCGGGATCACCACCGTCAAGCAGGTGCGAGACAGTTCGTTCGACATCCGCGCCACGAGCCGCCTCAACAAGCTCTATGTCGAACTGCTGAAAGACAACCCCGAATGGGCGAGCGCCGAGCGTCGCCCGGACATGAACCATTTTATGGCGCGGCTGATCTTCTGCTTCTTCGCGGAAGATACTGACATCTTCAACGGCACCGGCCTGTTTACCGCCACTATTGACCAGATGAGCGCACGGGATTCGTCCAACACCCATCAGGTGATCGGCGAGATTTTCCGCGCCATGAACACGCCGATCAAGGGCCGGGCGAGCGCGGCGCTGCCCCGTTGGGCCGACGTGTTCCCTTATGTCAACGGCGGGCTGTTTTCTGGCAGTCTTGACGTGCCGCGTTTCAGCAAGATCGCCCGGACCTATTTGCTCCACATCGGCAATCTCGATTGGCGGAAGATCAACCCGGACATTTTCGGTTCGATGATTCAGGCTGTCGCCGACGACGATGAGCGCGGTGCCTTGGGGATGCACTACACATCCGTCCCCAACATCCTGAAAGTGCTGAATCCGCTCTTTCTGGACGATTTGCGAGAGCATCTGGCGGAGGCGGACGACAATCCGCGCAAGCTCCTCAATCTCCGCAACCGCATGGCTCGCATCCGGGTTTTCGATCCCGCCTGCGGGAGCGGCAACTTCCTTGTCATCGCCTACAAGGAAATGCGGTCCATCGAGGCGATCATCAATGAGCGTCGCGGCGAGGCAGGGCGGAAGTCGGATATTCCGCTGACCAACTTCCGGGGCATTGAGCTACGCGACTTCCCCGCCGAGATCGCGCGGCTAGCCCTTATCATTGCCGAATATCAGTGCGATGTTCTCTATCGCGGGCAGCAACTCGCCTTGAACGAGTTTCTACCGCTCAACGCGCAGAACTGGATCACCTGCGGCAACGCGCTCCGGCTGGACTGGCTATCTATTTGCCCGCCGACTGGGACCGGCGTGAAGATGGTAGGCGATGATCTATTTTCAACTCCCCTGGACCAAGTCCAGATCGACTTTGAGAATGAAGGCGGCGAAACCTATATCTGCGGCAATCCACCTTACCTTGGTTCGACTTGGCAGGACGATGAGCAAAAAGCTGAGCTACAGGCGATATTTGACGGCCGTGCCAAAAGCTGGAAGTCGCTAGATTATGTGGCTGGCTGGTTCATGAAAGCAGCCGACTACGGCACCAAAACAAATGCGGCAGCGGCATTTGTGTCCACCAATTCGATCTGTCAGGGCCAGCAGGTGCCGATCCTCTGGTCGCTTATTTTCGCCACCGGACACGAAATCGCCTTCGCTCATACCTCATTCAAATGGGCCAACCTAGCCAGCAACAAGGCTGGCGTGACCGTGGTGATTGTCGGCATTTCCAATCATGCGGCACGCACGCGGAGGCTATTTTCAATTGCTGAAGATGGCAGCGCCATTGTGAAGGAATCTGAGCAGATCAATGCTTATTTGGTTTCGGGACTGGATATAGTTGTTGAGAAATCATCGAAACCTCTGACCGAGGTTTCCGAAATGACTTTTGGAAGCAAGCCAGTTGATGGCGGAAATCTTCTGTTGTCTCTTCATGATCTATTGTTGCTCGGTCTTAACAATCAAGAGTTGGAAAATTGGGTTCGCCCCATATTCGGCTCTGATGAATTTATCGGCGGCAAAGCACGATATTGCCTTTGGATAAATGATGATTCCGCTGAAGAAGCCCTTGCCCATCCGGTAATCGGCCCTCGATTGCAGGCAGTTCGTGCAATGAGGTTAGCCAGTCCAAAAATCCCAACACAACGTGGCGCTGCTTGGCCGCATCGTTTTGACGAGCGGCGTCAGAAGGGTGATGAGTTGGTCATTGCGGTGGCAGCTATTAGCTCGGAGAACCGCGATTATCTGCCCTGCGGCTTGCTACCTCGTGGCACTATCATCTCGAATAAATGCTATGCTCTATTCGATGCTCCCCTTTGGAACATGGCGCTGATAGCGTCGCGCTTGCATTGGGTTTGGATCGGAACGGTATGTGTCCGGCTGGAAATGCGTTTCTCCTATTCCAACACGCTTGGCTGGAATACCTTTCCCCTACCCAGCACCGGCTTAACCGAAAAGAACAAGGCCGACCTAACCCGCTGCGCCGAGGACATCCTGTTGGCACGGGAGGCCCATTTCCCAGCGACCATCGCAGACCTTTACGACCCGGGTAAGATGCCCGCCGATTTACGCGAGGCGCATGAGCGCAACGATGAAGTGCTGGAACGCATCTATATCGGGCGGCGGTTTCGCAACGATACCGAGCGGCTGGAAAAGCTGTTCGACCTATATACCAAGATGACCGCATCGGCGGAAGCGAAGAAACGGAAGGCAGGGGCGGCAGCGTGACAACGAACAAGAAAACAGTTCCTTCCGTCTCGGTTTCCTATGCCAGCAACGGCAGTACCAACAAGGCCAATGCTCTTGGCATGAGGCCGATGCAGGAACGCGCCTATGAAAAGCGCGGCGAGCAATATCTGCTTATCAAGTCGCCCCCGGCGTCCGGCAAGAGCCGCGCCCTCATGTTCATCGCGCTCGACAAGCTGGCGAACCAAGGGCTGAAACAGGCCATCATCGTCGTGCCGGAAAAGAGCATCGGTTCCAGTTTCGCTGATGAGCCGCTGACCAACTTCGGTTTTTGGGCCGACTGGACCGTGACGCCCAAATGGAACCTGTGCAACGCCCCCGGCGAAGACGGCGGCAAGGTCAACAGCGTTGGAACTTTCCTTGAAAGCGATGACGAAGTGCTGGTCTGTACCCATGCGACCTTCCGCTTCGCGGTGGACAGGTTCGGCGTGGAGGCGTTCGATAACCGGCTGATCGCGGTGGACGAGTTCCACCATGTTTCCGCCAACCCCGACAACAAGCTGGGCCTGCATCTTGGGCAGTTCATCGCACGGAACAAGGTGCATATTGTCGCCATGACGGGAAGCTATTTCCGGGGCGACGCCGAGGCCGTTCTTGCCCCCACCGACGAGGCCAATTTCGATACCGTCACCTACACCTATTACGAACAGCTAAACGGCTACGAATATCTGAAATCGCTCGACATCGGCTATTTCTTCTACTCCGGCGCTTATTCCGACGACATCCTTGCCGTGCTGGACCCAGCCGAGAAAACCATCATCCACATCCCCAACGTCAATTCGCGGGAAAGCACCGGGCAGAAGATCAAGGAAGTCGAACACATCATTGAGGAGCTTGGCGAATGGCAGGGCATCGACCCAGCCACCGGCTTCCAGTTGGTGAAGAGGCCGGAAGGCCGTATCCTTCGTATCGCCGACCTTGTGGACGATGATGCAGCCAAGCGGGAGCGTGTTTCCGCCGCGCTCAAAGACCCCACGCAGAAAAACAACCGCGACCATGTGGACATCATCATCGCGCTTGGCATGGCGAAGGAAGGCTTCGACTGGATTTGGTGCGAACACGCGCTGACCGTCGGCTATCGTTCCAGCCTGACCGAGATCGTGCAGATCATCGGCCGCGCTACCCGCGATGCGCCGGGAAAGACTCGCGCCCGCTTCACTAATCTGATTGCTGAGCCGGATGCCGCCGAATCTGCCGTAACGGAAGCGGTCAACGACACATTGAAGGCCATCGCCGCCAGCTTACTCATGGAGCAGGTGCTTGCGCCCCGCTTCGAGTTCAAGCCGAAGAATCCCGCGACCAGCACCGCCGAACCCGGCTTCGATTACGGGGAAAGCGGCTATCAACCGGACAAGTGCAATGTCGGCTTCAACGAGGAACGCGGTGTCTTCCAGATCGAGATTAAGGGCCTTGCCGAACCCAAGACCCCCGAAGCTGCCCGCATCTGCCGCGAGGATTTGAACGAGGTGATTGCCAGCTTCGTGCAGGACAAGCCGAGCATCGAGCGCGGGTTGTTTGACGAGGAGCTTGTTCCCGAAGAACTGACCCAGCTTCGCTTAGGCAAGATCATCAAGGACAAATATCCCGAGCTTGACGAGGAGGACCAAGAGGCCGTGCGCCAGCACGCCATCGCTGCCCTCAATCTCACCCAGCAAGCCAAGAAGATCGCTCTTGACGGCGACAGCTCCGGCGACGAGCCGAGCGCCAACACGGCGCTGATCGACGGCGTTCGCAAATTCGCAATGGACGTGCGCGAACTCGACATCGACCTGATCGACCGGATCAATCCGTTTCAGGAAGCTTATGCCATCCTCGCCAAGACCATGAGCGAGGAAAGCCTGAAACAAGTCGCCGCCGCCATTTCCGCCCGGCGCACCAGCCTCACCCCGGAGGAAGCTAAGCAGCTTGCCATCCGGGCAGTTCAGTTCAAGAAGGAACGCGGGCGGCTCCCGTCCATTTCTTCAACCGACGCATGGGAAAAACGCATGGCCGAAGGTGCCGCCGCTTTCGTCCGTTTCAAGGATGAGGGCCGCTATGAGTGATCTTGACCTTGACGAACTGCGCGACGAACTGGCGGACTTCGCCCAGCCGGAAAAGAAAGCCGGGCGCGGTCCTCGGGAAGAACGCATCATCGCTGGATTCGAGGAAATCCAGCGTTTCACCGAAGAGTATGGCCGCGCTCCGCAGCATGGCGAGGATCGCGACATATTCGATCGGCTTTACGCCGTGCGGCTGGACCGGCTTCGCGCGTTAGAAGAATGCCGCTTGCTTCTCGGGCCGCTCGACCGTCAAGGCCTTTTGATCGGCGCGGAAATCGCCCCGTCCGCGCCCGCCGAGGAAGTGGACGCCGATGCACTCATGGCCGAACTCGCCGGGGCCGCTGGCGATATTGAAATCACCGAGCTTCGCCATGTCCGCTCCGTCGCCGAGAAACGCGCGGCCGAGGAAATCGCCAACCGTGAGCCTTGCCCGGACTTCGACAGGTTCAAACCCCTGTTTGAGCAGGTGCGGATTGACCTCGATTCAGGCGTTCGCACAACCCGACAGTTTGTGAAGGACGCCGGTTTCCTGAAAGCGGACATCACCGAGGGGCAGTTTTTCATCCTTGGCGGTCAGGTCGCTTACGTTGCCGAAGTCGGCGAAACCTTCCGCGCCCCGAATGGAGAATATGACGCCCGCTTGCGGGTTGTTTATTCCAACGGAACAGAGAGCAACCTGCTTCGCCGGTCGCTCCAGCGGGCACTTTACAAGGATGAGGCTGGAAGACGTATCACCGAGCCGTCTGCTGGCCCCCTGTTCGCCTACGAAAGCGACGACGAGGATATTGCGAGCGGCACCATCTATGTGCTTCGCAGCAAATCGGCTCATCCCCTTGTCGCTGCCAACCGCGACGTGTTGCATAAGATTGGCGTGACTGGCGGCGATGTGGCGCGACGCGTCGCCAATGCTAAGCTGGACCCGACTTTTCTGATGGCAGATGTAGAAATTGCCGCCACCTACACGCTCTACAACATCAATCGGGCGAGGTTAGAAAACCTGATCCACCGAATTTTCGATCCGGCGCGTCTCGACATCGAGATCAAGGACCGTTTTGGCAATCCGGTCGTTCCGCGCGAATGGTTCCTCGTCCCCCGTTTCGTGGTTGATGACGCGGTGGAGCGGATCAAAGACGGCACAATTACAAACTATGTTTATGACCCGCAAACCGCGCAACTTGTTCATCGCGCGGACAGCGACAGGCGATAAGGGTGGAATAGGGTATCCCCGTGCGAGCGGTCACAACGGCGGCCTTAACGATAAAAAGGCCTGCAGGACGGCTTGGTCTAGACCGCAAGCTACTCCACTAGCCCGCTTGTCCACGCCATGTCGTGATCCGCGCCAGTCCATCGCACGCCACGGCCTTCTTTCGTTGCCGTAAGATGGATGATCACACGATCATCGTCAGGAGCGGCAAGCCGCTCGATCTTGTCGATTAGCCCGCCGAAATACGACGGCTCGCCCTTCGTCTCGTGAAAATAGACATTCGCGCCGACGATCTTCTCGGCCACGTCCTCGGAAACGACCCATGCTTTCGATGTGTAGCGTGGCATGGCCTCGCTCTTCTCGATCCCATCGAAGTTCCTGCAAATGAAATGAATAGCGGCCATGTCATGCCTCGATAGTGATCTTGATGGAGGAAGGATCGACGCCGAAGGCGAGGGCGAGCCGCCGCTTTGCTTCAGCGATAGTAAGTGTTTCATCTGCCACTACTGCGGCCGTGGGCTCCTGGTCGGCTTCAGTGGTCTCTTCGACGTGACTGGCTTCGACGGCGATTTCCGCGATCCGAGGGTACTTCTTCCCGAGGCCAGAGCCGACGAAACGCACTGTTTCACCGTCCTCTTCCTGATAGAGGCCAATCCAGATGCCTCGCCCGACCGGCATACTGTAATTCGCCTTCCGACGAGCTTCAAAAGCCTTATCGAAGTGCTTCCGAACTTCGGCAGCTGGCATGATGTGAACCCATCCCGACAACTTGTCGTCACTCAGAGCTGACACGACAACCACATCAGCGTCATCCAAAGAAAGCCAGCCGCCATCGGCTGTACGCGGGAAGGCGAACCATTGGTCCTGCGTTGTTCGTATCGTTGCTATCTGCGCTTTGCCATCCTTTGTGATCCTCCGGATGCTGGATTTCCCAGCACGCGGAACGCGCTCGATTGCATATCCTTCCATGGATAGCGCTTCCAGTGCGATTTGAAACAAACGGCGTTCGTTCGAAATTTTTTTGTCAGACTGATAGATACTCGTCACTTCAAAGCCCCTCGTTCGCCTGTACGGCAAACTAAATG
The DNA here is from genome assembly GCF_056394785.1 of Rhizobium sp. 10N414. Lineage (NCBI taxonomy): Bacteria > Pseudomonadati > Pseudomonadota > Alphaproteobacteria > Hyphomicrobiales > Rhizobiaceae > Rhizobium > Rhizobium sp. 10N414. The sequence goes on from NZ_JBFTIN010000075.1 coordinate 8,975, forward strand.
CACTCGTTTGAAATACGTTTCAATGGAAAAATGAAACAAATGAGTGAAACGCAAATTTGTTTCGAATTTAACTTAGAACAAATCTTAGAGGAAATGCGAAGGCGTTTAAAAAGCAAAATTTATTCTCATTTGCTCAGACTTCGCGCGAGGGTCACTGGCCTCCTATGAGGAATCAACGTTGGACGCCTGGCGCATAAATTGTGTCCTTCCTTGCAAACTTCCTTGACATCATCGTTCGACAAGGAGAATCGCCATGAAGCCGAACGCCGCAGTGCACAGAAAAGAAGAAGACCGTAAGAAGCGCCGCGCCGCCGAATGGGTACGCCGTCGGACCGAGGAGCTACGCCGCCGTAGGCTTCAGGCGGAGAGCCGCCGTCGTCGAAAATGGTTGCTCCTACTCCTCTTATGGGCGCTCGAATCGAGACCCGTTCAAATGTTTTTCCTGTCGCCTGGTCCTGCACCGCGACCAGCACCGGCGAAGGGATTACCGAGGAAATCGGAGAAAAAGATTACGACTGTCGACATGCGCAGCGACGACGAGCGCCGGTATCTCTTCGATTACGCGCCACGCCATGGCGAGGAAAGTCAGGAAGTCTACGACGGCCTGACGTATGCTGATATCGTTGCATACAACAGGATTCATCGACCGCACCTATTTCCAAAGCTCACCCCGATCCCGGGTACGCCCGCCAGATATGCGAATGAGCCGTTGCATATTTGGACGCTTCTCGATCACCTTCAATATGATTTTTTGCGACCGGATGCCATCTCGGCCATCAAGCTGCTTGTTGATCCAAGCAGCCACGAATGGATCGACGCTTGCGAGACGCGGGTACAAGGAAGTTCATGGAAAGACTTGCGCCACTGCAGAAGCCGTACCCCGGAAATGACTATCCGCGCGTTTCCAAGGGCTGCCGTAAGGTGGCGCGAAGAGCGGCTTCGGGAAGCCGAAGAGAAGAAACGGACGGCTGAAGAAACACCCGATAAGCCGCACCCCCGGCAGTAGCCACCTCACTTTCCTTCCTTCTTTTGTTTCGGTCGTAACGTCATCCGCATTGCCGGTCCCGCTGTGGCCAATCCCTGAAGCCGATCTGGCGGCAGTACGGACAATGCGCGATCCCGCTCGATCCGCATCCGAAGCGCGACGTCCCACGCCTGCTGTGCGTCCTTCTCAGCTTCATGAGCTTTTCGCTCGGCATGCTGACGGCGCTTTTCTTCAACCCTCAAACGGTCCTGAATCGTCTTAGCGAAGGCATGTACACGTTCTATCTCGGCGGCAAATTCTTCACGAATTTTAGTTGCCAATTTCGACTCGCCGAGAGCATCCCACATCGCCCGAAGACGGCCGGTAACGCCCGAATAGCGTTTGGCGCGGGAAACCGTCCCAGAAGCGGCTTCTTGCGCTTTCTCCGCCTCTTCCTGCGCCGCCGCTGCAGCAGCTCTCGCTTTTCCGGCTATTTCCTTCTTCTGCTCCGCAGCTGTGCGGATTGCCTCTGCCTCGGCCCTAGTTCGCGCAATGAAATTTTCAGCCGACGCTTTGACCTGTTTTGCCCTCTCAATGACCTTTTGCAACGCTTGCGCCTGCACTTTTTCCCGCTGCCATTCTTCGCGAGAAAGGCGACGGCGTTGGGGTCCTAACCTCGTTAGGCCGCTGGGGATCGCTACGGCTTCGTGGTAAGAATCTTGCCACTCGCGCATTGCCTGCTTGTAAGCAGCGTCAGCCCGCTTCGACAGGGCCTTTGTGTCTTCATCTCCCTTCGGACCAGTCGCCATGACTTCCCGTTTTGCAGTTGTCCCGGGATGATACTTAAGGGCTGACATCCCCGGTTCATCAAGTGGCACAACGTAAGCATGAATATGAAAATATTCCTCATCCTCGTGTCTGATTACGGATTTCAAGTCATCACCATATTGCGACCGCAACCATGTGACTGTTCGCTTTTCCCATTCCTCAGCTTTCTGTCGTTTGCACGGATCGGCATTAATTTCATCCATTCTCGCCGGATAAGACGCCACGATTGTGTGCAGGGTCTTCTTGTCCTGCGCCACCTTGCGAATGTGGCCACCCTTGACGGCAATCGTCGCAGCGGCCGCTGCGGTATCATGTATTTCTTGAAGAGCCTCAACGCCGACGCCGAATACGACGATTGGCGGCAAAGGATTCGCCACATGGACAGAGGCTTCCGGTTTCCGGCTGGCTTCAGCAAAAATGAAATCGGTCGAACGGCCCTTGGCGTCGGCTTTACGCGCATAGGATTCGATGTGGGCAAATTGATAGCCCATGCGTCAGCCGATCCGACGTTCATACTCGGCGGTCAAGATGTCATCAATCTCACCCCATCCACCCGGTAATCGTGCTGCAAGTTCACCTTTAAGATGAAAAGACTCGACCGACCATTTCGCAAGCCATTGGATCACATACCCGTATCGAACGTGTGAGTGCAGGACTTGAAACACAGTCTCCGGCAGTATGAACAAGCCCATTGGGTCCATTCCGTCTCTCGACGCGTCGGAGGCGAAATCATGCCAAGTTTGTGCAATTTCCGGATCATCATCCGCCATCGTTGCTAGCAAAGATCGAGCGACCCCTATGTGCCGCGCGTCGAGCTCGATGATTCGATCTATTATGTGATGTGTCTGATATTCCTGCATCGCTGCGCTCCATAAAATAGGAAACCCTTCCTTTAGTGTCAGAGCAAAAACCATCGGCGGAAACAGAAAATGGGTAAGGAAACGATGTTGGTAGTGACCGACTACTAACTGCAAGCAGCCCGTCGGTCACTCCCGTGAGGGGGCCTTCAGCCGGACCTTGTCGGGGACCTCTTCCGAGGGACCATTTCATCGTGAACCCTCCGGTGGCCCCCTCCATGTCCGGGGATGCCATGACCGCAGATCGCTATGTTGCCATCTGACTTCGCGCCAAGCCTTCGATCATTTCCAAGATCGCAGCCAAGTCGTCGTCGAGCGGCGTGGGGTGCTCGACCATCGCCAGCACGGCACCGGCATCGAGACGCGGCTGATCGGGATTGTCGCGAGCGATCCGCTCGATAACATCTCCGATATGCCGCCGCATTCCGGCTTCATGCCGATGCTTGCGAACATCACTCGCGGCCTGTCGTAACAGGACATCCCCCTTGTGCGGTACCTGTTGCTCCGCCCACCCATGCTCTTCCACTTGCCTCCCGGTTGTATCATTGGCGGCCATACCGGGTTCTGCCGTTGCTTTCCGGTGACTGTGAACCTTGGCTGTATCCGGGGGTGCCGGGGTTGCACCCTCCTTTTTATCTATACAGCTATTTTCACAGCCCCTTCGGTTGTCTGCTGATGGCGGTACAACCTCATCCCACCGGGCGACAACCGTACGGCGAGAAATCCCGCTGGCGGCGGCGACCGCAGTTTGCGTAATCGTCTCGCCTGCGGCTTGCAGCTGCTGGAACGCATCTACAAGCCGTTTCAGCGTCGAAATCCCTTTCGCGCTGCCTGCATACCGCCCACCTGCCTTTTGTCGTTCCTTGACCGTCTTCAGGCCCTCCACGACGTCAAGCAGCTTGCCTCGGTTGACGCTTTTTCTGTCCAGTTTCGCAGCATCGAAAGTGAGCGCGACGAACAGCCCACTGCTTTCGGCGTTGACGGGATCGCAGTAGCACTTTCTTTCAGAACTTCTGCTTTGCCCGCTTCGGCATAAAGTAGGTTCGGATATTGACGAGTGCTTCGGCTACGGCAGTAGCATCCTGGCGGGTCGCTTTCCGTTTTGTCTCGCCGAGCTTGCGGATGGGCGCGATGATATCGCCAGTCCCGGCATGACCTCGAAGAACCGGCTGCCAAAGCCTCGGCGCGTATCCTGTTCCCAACAAAAAGCAGAGGTCCCAATCGAACGGATCAAAGGTCTGATCATCGATCCTGGTGAACCTGGGCCTGTGGTCTTTCGGTGTTTCGGAAAGGCTCGCCGAGATGCGATTATACTCCGCAACGATCGTCTGCACGGCCCGATGTTC
>NZ_JBFTIN010000076.1:0-12699 GCF_056394785.1 Rhizobium sp. 10N414
GTCGTCAACACCTACGAACGTTACCTCTACTACGTTGAGGACGAAGGCCGCGCGACACGCTATGGCGTGGCAGTCGGCGAGGAAGGTCTTACTCTGAAGGGCAATGCCGTTGTCGGGCGGAAGGCCGAGTGGCCATCGTGGACGCCGACGGCCAGCATGATCGAACGCAAGCCCCGGTTGGCTGAGTACGCTGGAGGCGTTCCAGGAGGGGAGAACAATCCGCTCGGTGCAGCTGCGCTTTATCTCTACCGCGGTGGACAGGATACGTACTTCCGGATCCACGGCACAAACGAACCCTGGCTGATCGGACAGGCGGTGTCGAATGGTTGCATTCGCATGACCAATGAAGACATTCTTCATCTTTACGGCAGGGCACCCGTAGGAACCCACGTCTTGGTCATATGACGCTCGTATCCCTCAGTGAGGGCACCGCCCTCACAAACTGTACCAGCGACGGTAGGGAGCGTGCCTTAACCATGTGGCACTCCCTATCGGGGCGAACCTTCCCGCCGTGGTCATCGAGATTTCCGAGGGCGCGGGCACTTGCGAGTGTTCAAACCATCGATCCGCCCATGCCGCTGGACTGTGCTGTCAGGTTAACTGGTGATGAAGCTTCTGGCTAGTATTCGGCCGTCATGATTGAGCCCTCCGCCAGTTACAAGCGTCATCGTGATCCGCCGTCCGTCATTAGCTACGCAGTCTGGCTGTGTTTTCGATTTCAGCTGAGCCTGCGTCTGCTGGAGCGTGGTATCATCGTTTTTCACGAGACGAACCGATGCTGGGCGACGAAGTTCGGCCCGACTACGCCCGCCGTTTGCGGCGCAAAGCGCCGAGCCCAAACGATGTGTGGCATCTGGACGAGGTGGTCGTGATGATCAACGGCCAAAAACACTGGCTGTGGCGCGCCGTCGACCAGGATGGTTACTCGACGAGATCATCCAGACCCGCCGCCCACCAGTGGGTGAGGCGATCCCGGTCAGTATATTTAACCCAAACAATGATGCTGGATCACAAGTTGTAAGGAGGGTATGATCTCTGCGCGCTCCTTTAAGCGTCCGAGAACCCCAGTGAGAACGGTTGAAATTGCATACCGGTATCAGGAGAAGGACGTCGGCGTTCGCCCCAGACCGCCTGACGCGACTACCGCCCTTTCGCGGTTGATCGACGGCAATCGCGCATTCGCCGACCTGCTTGACAGTGTGAAAGACGAAGGCACTTCAGCGCGCCGCGTCGTGCAAGTCGACGCGCGTGATCTAGGGCTGGCGTCCGGCATGGCCGCAGCGCCTTCACAGCGTCCGTTCGCGGCTGTCCTGGGCTGTTCCGATGCCCGTGTCCCCCTCGAACTGATCTTCAACGAGGGACCGAACGACCTGTTCGTCATCCGCGTGGCCGGCAACGGCCTCGGCTCCGACGTCTTGGGCAGCTTGAAATACGCTGTTGAGCACTTGGGCGGCACCCTCAAGCTCATTGTCGTCCTTGGACATAGCGGATGTGGCGCCGTGTCCGCAGCCGTGGATGTCTTCCTCAATCCTGGAATGTACCTCTCGCTGGTCGACCGACATTCGTTGCGAGAGATCCTCGACCGCCTGCTGGTCGTCGTGCACGTCTCGGCGCAAAAACTTCAGGCGGCGTTCGGGCCAGACATTCTCCAACGTGCAGGGTACCGCCAGGCGCTGATTGAGACATCGGTCGTCGTCAATGCTGCATTGGCTGCTTGCTCTGCCCAGCAGGAGATCGAGACACAGGGCGAACTGCGCGTTGTTTACGGCGTGTACCTTTTGGAGACGCGCAGGGTGTGGACGCCCAGTACCGGCCACCCTGACGGCGTCGGCTTGGCACCTGCACCCCGCGACGTGGCCGAATTTCAGCAGCTTGGAGACGCCATTGTTGGGTCGTCGCGGGTGACCGCCCTGCTTGGCGCTTAGCCCGAGTGGTTGCCGCAGCGCCCGGGCACCCCCTCGGCGCGAGGTCCACACAGGCTTGCAGGCGGCATCACGGGAGGGCGAAGAATGTCATGGAATCGGTGGTACAGCATTAAGAGCTACCTAAGATCCACACTGTGGGTCGTCCCGTTCATCGCACTGCTATTCTACGTAATGGTTATCCAGGTTGTAGACTGGATAAATGCGAGATTCATTGTGATCCCATTGTGGCCATGGGGGACGCCTGGGGCGCAGCGCATACTGGAGACCATCGTCACCCTTACGCTGACGTTCATCGTCTTCACCTTCGGGTCATTGCTTGTCGCAATTCAGGTTGCCAGCGGTCAGCTGAGTCCGAGAATCATTGCAACAGCCCTACTGCGTGACAATGTGATACGGACAACTGTGGGCATCTTTATCTTTACGCTCCTGTTTTCAGTAGGCGTGCTGGGACGACTTGAAGCCGAAGCACCATTCTTTCTTGTCGGAATTGCCGGAATTCTTGGATTCGCTTCCCTAATCGCCTTCCTCTATCTGATCGACCATGCTGCGCGGTTGCTGCGGCCCGTCAGCATCGTTCAGCGTATAGGCGACCTCGGATGTGACGTAATCGAAAAGGTCTATCCTGACTTGTTCGACGGTCATGACTCGCACACAGACTCGCGACGAACAATCAATCTGCCAGACCGCACCATACCCCATCGCGGCAAGTCGGGGGTCATACTAGCGGTAAATCTGAAGGGTCTTGTGAAAGAGGCGCAGCGGTTCGGGCTCGTCATTGAGCTCCCTCACTTTGTCGGGAGCTTCTTAGAGTCAGGCGAGCCACTTTTTCGGCTCTATGGCGACATTGCAAAAATCGAGGAAAGACGGTTCCCCCAAAATGTGGCGATCGGGCCCGAGCGCACGATCGAGCAGGATCCCACCTTTGCCTTCCGTATCATCGTCGACATAGCGATAAAGGCCCTGTCCAAAGCTATCAACGACCCTACCACTGCCGTACTCGCCGTCGACCAACTTAATCGACTGCTTCGAAAGGTTGGCGAGCGGCGGCTGCACGGCGACCAGGCTTTCGACAAATCCGGCCAATTACGACTGATCCTTCAGACGCCAAACTGGGAGGATTTCGTGCAACTGGCCGTGAGGGAGATTCGCTTCTATGGGGCTGAGAACTTCCAGGTCGCGCGGCGGCTACGCGCAATGCTGGAGAACCTATTAAAGACCCTGCCGGAGGCGCGTCACCCGACACTGCGTACTGAGCTCAACCTGCTCAATGACGCCATAAAGACTATCCATGTCCTGCCCGCCGACCTGGCGCTTGCTTCTATTGCCGATCCTCAAGGCCTCGGAGCAGGCTTGAGCCATAGAGTTTGAGGCGCCTCGGCGAGGAGCGGGATTGCAGTCCTGGCGATGCCCAAGTCTTAGCCTTCGCAGACCAACTCAGGCGGAGCATCCGACGCCATGGGCGGAACGGGAAATGTTGCCTCTTGGGCGCCTCCGGGCGGCCAGAAGGCGTCTTTTCCGAGTGCCACACTTCAGAGCGAGCTTTGGCTGGATATTGCAAGTTGGCGGTGGCATAATGTCTATCACTGGTGGTGCACAAGCTGGGGTATTGGGCACTCAGAATCTAAAGGGTGGTAGTGGACTGAAACGCGCAGAATCCGACCGGGGGAGACGCGCATGTCAGCGGGCGCAGAAGAATCTCTGGGTTTCTGGGCCGAGCGCCTAGTAGGCCTCCTTATCATAGGCGTGATCATTTTAGCTTGCTTCTGGATCGCGTGGCCGCTGATAGGTGTGCTCGCATGGGGAGCGTTAATTGCTGTCGCGCTATATCCGGTGCAGCGCCGCCTCGCTAGCGCAATCGGAGGTCACCCGAAAACGGCGACGATGCTCATCGTCCTCTCTCTCCTGATCCTGGTGATAGTCCCGCTCTCTTATCTGCCGGGCTCCTTCGATCACGCGACCGAAGCGATAGCAACCATGACCAACAATTGGACGGAGCTGACCCTGCCTCCGCCACCGTCCTGGGTGTCCGACTTTCCACTGGTTGGGTCGACGATCGGAGAGAAGTGGAATGCGGCCGCGTCATCCTCGCGCAATGTACTGATTATTTTGAAACCCTATCTTGGGCCGGCTTTTCAATGGCTTGCGGCTCTTGGTGCATCGTTAGGGCTCACCGTCGTGCAGATGCTGCTTTCCATTATCCTCGCCGGAGTTTTTCTCGCCACTCAGGGAAGCACGGCCTCAACATTCCGCACGATCGGGCGGCGCCTTGGAGGCCCGACCGGGGAGAGCCTGGTCGATGTTGCGGTTCGCACCATTCGAAGCGTCGTGCAGGGGGTGATGGGGACGGCGCTCATACAGAGTATACTATCAGGCATTGGCTTCGCGATCGCGGGGGTTCCGTTTGCCGTCCCGCTGGGCGTGCTCTGCTTTGGCACGGCAATGCTGCAGATCGGCACATGGCTAGTATGGATCCCGGCTGCTGTTTGGCTGTCTTATCAAGGCGAAACTGGTTGGGCGATCTTCACCACAGTTGCGGGCATAATCATCAATATCCTCGACAATGTCATCAAACCGTTGCTGATCGGCCGCGGCGCTGGCTCTCCCATCTGGATCATCTTTATCGGCGTGATCGGCGGTGTCCTGACGATGGGACTCATCGGCATCTTTGTCGGCCCCCTTGTCATGGCTATTGGTTACTCGATCGTCAGGAACTGGCTGGGAGAAGAAGTGTCCTTAAACGCCTAGAAAAACGGACAGGGATGGTTGTTTGTGGGAGTGGGGGTCGAGCATTTCATGGCGAAAACACGTCAGGTGTCAGATCGGAGAAGAAGGAGGCGACTCTTTTTTGCTGCGCTCCTGAAGCAGCTTTACGTATTGTGGCCAATTTTCTCCGGGATCCTCGTCGTCATGGTCGGATGCGGGATCGTCATCAGCCGCATTGAAAACTGGAGTATCGGCGAAGCACTTTACTTCACTTTTGTTACGGGCTTGACCATAGGGTACGGCGATCTCACGCCCAAGCATGCCCTTGCGCGAATTCTTGCCTTGGTGATTGGATTTTCCGGTATCGTGCTGACCGGGATAGTTGCAGCGGTTAGTGTGCAGGCGCTCGGCGAGGCGGCTCGCGACCACGCGGAACGGAATTGATAGCCCGGCAACGTTGGAGTTGCGCTTGACGTCAGACGGTGGGCTTGACAGCGCGCCGCGGGAAACTATCTGTCCCGAATTCTGCCAGCCGTTCCCTTGCTCGGCCACAGCAACGTTGCAAAGAACAGCGTGTAGACAATTGCAAGCGCTATATATCCGACGCGTGTCGCAAAGGTTTCGGCTGCGCCGCTAGAAAGTGGTGAGACAGCGGAGCCCAGCACCAGCAGAAAGACTGTCAGGGCTCCTGCATTGATCTTCGCCACGACAGTTGGCGTCGCCGCACGGCCGCCGAATACGAGCCCGGCAAGCAACACCAGCAGAAACAGCGTCGCCAACGAATGCCTTAGTTCCAACACTGCGAACCCTAGCATGGCCGCCACGCCACCTAGTATGTTGACGAGGACAGTAGCCAGTGCAGGCCTGCCGTTAGCCTCTACGTCCAACTGCGACAGCAGCGACGCGACGGTGATGGGAATCACTACCGCGGTGGCAAGCCGGTCTTGGGTAAGGCAGAGCGTCACCGCAAGAAGCAGAATCAATGCGTCGGCAGCAGCGCGCCAAACTGGTTTCGGGGCTGAGGATGTAGATGGCCGCGCAGCTTCGACCGTTTCGGTATCCGGTATCAATGCATAGGCCAGCCACGTTACGATGGCGCCGGCTGCAATGCTTTTGACGAAGACCGTCAAAATGGAGCTGCCCAGGTCAATGTTCAAAATGGTCAGCAGAGGGATCATGACGCTGACCACAAGGATGAGGAAAACGAGTGGATTGGCCTTGCCACTCGCCTGCCTCAGAAAGCACGCGAAATAAATCAGGCCAAGCAACAGCAGCAGGACCGGTGGTCGCTCGGCCAGAAACGTGGTCAGGAACTGGACGATCAACGCAGCGATTAGGATGACCAGGGTCAGGAAGAATGCGCTTTGGAGAGAAATCGCTCGAGAACTTGAAATGAGCATCTGCGCCGCAAACAGGGCACATAGAAATGGGAGGGGATCGCTTGTGGCGACCGCCCAAGTGAATGCAGCCGCGACGGCGAGGGCAACGCGCAATCCCTTGCGCTTTTGGTTCGTGATGGAACTCAAGTTGATGTCTCGCGAATCCTCACTAGCTGACATAGGTGAGCACCGAGAGTAGCCGCATCCAACAGTACCCTATCCAGTTGGTAATCGGGTGCTCACCGGCATAGATCACCACATTGGCTTGCGAACCATAGCGGACGCCCCGCGGCAGTCCTTCGTCCAGGACCAGTTTTACCGGAAAACTCTGGGGCGTTCGGATCCAGCCGCTTTCCGTTGAAATCTTCGGCAGACCGGTGCTGGGATCGATCGAGCCTTGGGCGACGCCCAAGCCGACACTCTCGACCTTTGCCGGGAACAGCTTTCCGGGCAATACATCGAACAACACTTCGGCCCGATCGCCGGGGGTCACGTTCTCCAGGCTGTTTTCCTTGTACGCGGCGGTGATCCACACCGTATCGACGTCGATGAATGTCAGCGCTCCCTGGCCGACCGCCACCATGCCGCCCGCGGTCAGTTGAAGATTGGTCACGACACCTTCGCCCGGCGCTTCGATCGTGGTCCGACTGAGATCGAGTCTAGCCTTTTCCAATCCCGCAAGCGCCCCTCGCAGTTGGGGATTGTCGGCGCCCACCGGCCCCAGTTCCTGCTCGGCACGCTTTAGCTCGGCTTCGGCGGCGTCTACGGCTGCCTCTGCCTGATCGTAGCCCGACTTTGCCTGGTCGTATCTGGATTTGGGATAGACTCCCTGCTCAACCAGCAGCGTTGCCCGATTGGCCTGTTCGAGACTGAGGTCGCGAGAGGCCCGCGCCTCCACGAGCTTGGCCTGGGCAGTGTTGACCGCCTCCGTTGACGCACCGATGGACTGGCCTACGCTATCGAGCTGCGCCTCGGCCTCTGATACCGCAATCTGGTATTGATGGGGGTCGATGCGAAACAGCATTTGCTTGGGGGACACGCGCATGTTGTCGATCACGCCGACTTCAACGACCCGCCCGGCAACTTCCGGTGCGATGCTGATGACAAATGCCTGCACGGTGGCCTGCGACGACATTGGTGTGCGCCGCTCCATGAAGACACCGAGCGTAAAGAGAAAAGCCGCCAGCAGCAGCACACTCAGCGCCACCCTTCGCAAAGGATTGCCGGGCTCCTTTTTTGGCTCAGGAACCTCGACCCCTTTGTTGGGCTCAAGGGCCGATTCCGCTGTCATTTGTTCCCTCCTTGTGCGCCAGGGAGCTCAGTCAGACTGGAATAATTGTCGGCTATTCTAATCCGTCGCACGACAACAAGCTATGGCTGTGGGCGGCGCAGGCAGGGGCGGCGTAAGTAGCCTCATCGAAACGGCCGCTAACCAGTTGAGCAGTGAGGACGACCGCCATAGGTTCCATACTTAGACTAGCTGCGCTCGACGCTGCCGCCTAAGTAGCGCTGCAGAGCGACAGGCATGTTGAAGAAAAGCCGCTCGCGGCCGAGTTTGTCGGCGAGACCGGAGGCCCGAACGTAGTCGAGCACATCGGGATTCAATCCTGCCAGCCACACCGTGATGCCCTGTGCGGCAAGGCGCCGTTCGCTCTCAATCATCATCTGCATGGCGGAATACTCGATGTCAAAGACACCGCTCATGTCGAGTGCAAGCACATGCGGCTTATGCTTGGCGACCAGCGACTGGATTTGATCCGCAACCTGTTGAACGTTAGCGAAAAAGAGCCGGCCCTCCGGACGGAGGATCAGCAGGCCCTCGAACGTTTCATCGTCGGGATGGTCAGGTGACAGCGGCCGGAGCACATCAGTGCCCCGCTTGCGGCCAACAACAGAGACCTTCGGCTTGGCCGACTGACTGGCCAGGCCGATCAGCGAAAGGGCAATCGCGACCACGATGCCTTGAAGCGTGCCGAAGACAAGCACGCCCAGGAACGCCGCCAGTGCCCAGCGGAACTCCATCCGCCGAACCCTACGGATGGATGCAAATTCGGCGGGGGCGATTAGTCCGGCCGAGTAAATAATCACGATCGCGGCGAGCACGGCTTGCGGCAGCAAGCCCAACAGCGGGGCAAGAAACAGCATGGTGGCCGCCGCCGCCGCGGCGGTGACCAGAGAGGCCTTTTGCGATTGTCCACCAACGGCGCGAACCACCGCCGTCTGGGACGTGCCACCGCCCGCGGGCATGGAGCCAAAGAAAGCTCCGGCCAGATTGGCGGCTCCCGTTGCCAGAAGTTCCCGGTTGGGCCTGATGGACGGCTCTGCAGGGACCGCGAAGGCCCGTCCGGCGGCAATCGTTTCGGTAAAGCTCATTAGCGCGATGCCGAGCGCCCCGGGCAGAAGTTGCTCGATCAAGCCGGGACTAGGAAGAGTGATTGATGGGAGCGACCGCGGGATGAACCCCACAGTTGCAACGCCCAGGGCATTCAGGCCGGCGAGCCAGGAAACCAAGATGCCTGCGCCGACAATCACCAGCGGGGCCGGTGAATGGGGCCAGAGCCGCTCCATCGTCCACAACGCGATCAACGCCGCGGCTGCAATTGTCAGTGTGAGCAGCGACGTTGCCGGTACATGTTGCAGCACGCTGACGATATCGCGGAAAAAGCCTGCCTTAGCAATATGCACGCCGAGCAGTTTCGGCACCTGGTCCAGCACGATCACTAACCCTATGCCCGCTTTGAAGCCGGTCAAAACAGGCGACGAAATGAAGTTAGCCACGAACCCCAGGCGAAGGACCGAGGCAGCGATCAGAAGGGCGCCGGTGAGTCCGGTGAGCGTTGCGACGGCGGTGATCAGCTTGCCGGGATCACCATCGGGAACGACGGTCCCAAGCTGGGTTCCAGCCAGGATTGCCAGCGTGGTCGTCGAGCTGACGCTTAGCACGCGTGACGTTCCGAGCAACGCATAGACGATCATCGGAACGAAAGCCGTATAGAGGCCGACGCTCACCGGCAGTCCGGCAACCGTGGCATAAGCCATCGCCTTGGGCAGGACAACCGCCGCTGCTGTAAGTCCGGCTACCACGTCGAGCCGAAGGCCTGCTGTCAATGAGGTACTGCCATGCGTTGTTTCGGGGGTCACTGGAATCTGCTCCGAGCAGGCAACTACCTCCTATCTATAGCATTTTACGCGGCAAGTTGACGATCCCAAAATCTCGTCGTTGCTTTTGGCGGCGCGGTAGTGGAGTAGAATAGTCGCAAATTCAAGATTCTCTGATAAGTATAAGAATTATCTGGTTTCTTAATAGCGCGAAGATGAGTATCCACGTGGCCGGAATTTTGGGCGCGACTTACCGGCACTACACGCCTGCCGGACCTGCGCGACCTCAGTCGGTGAAGAAATTCTCGGCCGTCCCATTATGGGCCAACGGCCACTCAGGGCGAGTCCATCTCGAACAAATGGTACCCCCAGGGCGGTAAGTCGACGTAGAGCCCTGTCGACGAAAGGTCGTTCTCGGCGTGCTCGTAACGAGCGCCACTCGTGAGGTCGGTGAAGCGGACCGTACCACCACCGGCGTATGGCGCGTCTCGGAGGTCGCGCATCTCAAGGTCGATGACATCGACTCGACACGCATGCTGATCCGCGTTGAACAAGGCAAGGGACGCAAGGATCGCAATGCCATGCTTTCTCCGCAACTCCTTGAACTGCTGCGACTGTGGTGGCGCGAAGGAAAGCGGCGCGGCGTGATGCTGCCTCATGGGCTGTTTCCGGGGCGCGGTCGCACCGACGCGATCTCGTCGCGGCAACTGCATCGCACGGTTCAGGAAGCCGCGGAGGTCGCCGGCATCCACAAGCGCGTCAGCCCGCATACCCTACGGCACAGCTTTGCCACCCACCTTCTGGAGGATGGCACCGATATCCGCGTCATCCGACGGCTTTCAGCGGGGCAAACCTGCTCTCAATCACCACGAAAATCTCGGCAATCACACCTGCAAACACCACTCTCGGCTTGCTGGGACCGACAAGCGCCGCTGCCATCAGCGGCCCACCGGCAGATCCGATACACAAAACCCCATAGCCAGAGAATGCCGACCGCGGGTTCCTGCATGGGAGGCTTTCGTACGCCTGACGGCACCCGAAACCCTAAACCGAAGCGGACCTGCCGTCGAGTGCGCACCCGCGTTTACCGCGGTTTTACCGTAACGTACTTGCTTCCTCGGCGGGTGGGGAACAACTTTCCTACGCAGCCGACAGTGGCCTCGCGCCACCGCGTCTTGCTTGGACTTCACTATGTTGGCCAGCCGGATTCTGTTCGCACCGGGATGGCTTGCGCGTCAACTCTCCAGACGCGCCTCTTATCAGATCAAACTTTTGCGCGATGGCTCGTCGCAGGAAGGAAACTGACAATGATAGTGGAAGCTGACCAATCAAATTCGTCACGCTACGTGCCGAGGGGTTTATCAACGAAACTTTTGGGGTCGTGCGTTGCGGTGCTGGGGTTTGCCGCTTGCTTATCAGCCCCCGCGAGTGCGCAGCAAACGACAGCAAAGCCCAACATCCTTCTCATAGTTTCCGATGACACCGGCTACGGCGATCTCGGTCCTTATGGTGGCGGCGAAGGGCGGGGAATGCCGACGCCTAACATCGACAAAATGGCCGACCAGGGAATGATCTTCTACGATTTCTACGCCCAGCCGAGCTGCACGCCCGGTCGTGCTGCCATGATCACCGGACGCATTCCCAATCGGAGCGGTATGACGACCGTCGCATTCCAGGGTGAAGGCGGTGGCCTTCCCGCGGCTGAGTGGACGCTTGCGTCCGTTTTGAAACTCGGTGGATACGACACCTATTTTACGGGCAAATGGCATCTGGGCGAGGCGGATTATGCGTTGCCGAACGCCCACGGGTTCGACGTAATGAAGTATTGCGGCCTTTACCACCTCAATGCCTACACCTACGCCGACCCCACGTGGTTCCCTGATATGGACCCGAAGCTTCGGGCCATGTTCCAAAAGGTAACCAAAGGCTCGCTTTCGGGTAAGGCCGGGGAGAAGGCGGTCGAGGATTTCAAGATCAACGGCCAGTACGTCGATACGCCAACGGTGAATGGTGGGGAAGGGGTTGTCGGCATTCCTTTCTTCGACAGCTATGTCGAGAAGGCGGCTCTTGGGTTTCTTGACGATGCCGCAAAATCCGACAAGCCGTTCTTCATTGATGTCAATTTCATGAAGGTTCATCAACCGAACATGCCGGCGCCGGAGTTCGAGCATAAGTCGATGTCGAAGTCGAAATATGCTGACAGCATCGTCGAACTGGACACCCGCATCGGCCGAATTATGGACAAGCTTCACGAGACGGGCCTCGACAAGAATACCCTCGTTTTCTACACGACCGACAATGGAGCCTGGCAAGACGTCTATCCCGATGCCGGTTATACGCCATTTCGTGGCACCAAAGGGACCGTCCGCGAGGGTGGCAACCGCGTTCCCGCTATTGCGGTCTGGCCAGGCAAGATCAAAGCAGGCTCCAAGAACCACGACATCGTGGGTGGACTCGATCTGATGGCTACATTCGCGTCCGTAGCGGGGGTTGCCCTTCCGGACAAGGATCGCGAAGGCCAGCCAACCATCTTCGATAGCTTCGACATGTCGCCAATCCTCTTGGGAACCGGTAAATCGGAGCGAAACTCATGGTTCTATTTCACCGAGAACGAACTATCTCCAGGAGCTGCCCGCGTCGGCAACTACAAGGCGGTTTTCAACTTGCGTGGCGATGACGGGCAGCCGACTGGCGGCCTGGCGGTCGACAGCAATCTGGGATGGAAGGGTCCAGAAAAGTATGTCGCAACAGTCCCCCAGGTCTTTGACCTCTGGCAGGACCCCCAGGAACGCTACGACATCTTCATGAACAACTACACTGAGCGCACATGGACGATGGTTACTATCAGCGATGCCATCAAGCAATTGATGGCGACATATGTGCAATATCCACCGCGCAAACTGCAAAGTGCGAGCTACGCGGGTCCGATCGAAATTTCGAGGTATCAGCAGTTCCAGTGGCTACGAGATGAACTGAACAAGGAGGGGTTCAGTATCCCCATGCCGACCGGCAACTGAACAGGGCAAAGGAGGAGCGGTGCTGTTGTCTCTCATTACGACAGCGCCGCAGTTTCAGTGATGCGATCTCCCGGAGGAGACCGGCCCAGACGAAGTGTCCTGCGGCCGGACGAGGTCACCATGGGCGTCCAGGTAGACGCCGAACCTCGGCGAGAGTGAGAAAGGCAAAACGATCTCCACGATCCCGGAGTCGCGATAGCGAGGTGCCGTCGCCAGAGCGTCCATTACCTGACCGAAGCACTCCGGCGCGAGGAGCGGGGCGCGCAAGAGCCGAACTCCTAAATTAGGTTCCGGTCCGCGCTACAGGCTGCAACCCGGATATTTGTAGAGGTCGGCTTGAGACAGATCGGGCGGGCATTTCATGGCGCCTTTGGCCTTCTGGCCGCATGACGATGCCTTAATCTGCGATATCGATGCATAGCGCCCTTGAGAGACGCGAACCTTGACGCACTGCTTCTTGTCGGCGTTCCACCAGGTATTGTTGCCGCCCACGTCAACATAGCCCCGCGCCTGCATTTCGCTCTCGGCGCCAGCGGCTCGCGAGCCCACGAGGTCGGCGATATCGGATGGCGATTT
>NZ_JBFTIN010000077.1:0-9443 GCF_056394785.1 Rhizobium sp. 10N414
GCCGCCATGAACGCATGCATCTGACACTGAAACTTGAGACAACCAAGCCGGCCGGAGACAATTTCCTGCAGCAGCAAGCCCGCTTCGACGACTTCGTCGAGGAGTTCAACAGCGAGCGGCCCCACCAGGCGCTCAACATGGCCTACCCGATCTCGACTACCCGTTCCACGACCAGACAGTCACCGTCACAACATGCGGACGCATCTGCTACAAGCGGAAGAAGATCAATCTCAGTCTGGTCTTCGCCGGTCAGGCCGTCGGCATCAAACAGGTCGAAGACAATATCTGGCTGACAAGCTTTATGGACTACGATCTGGGATACTTCGATGATGAGACATGCAGGCTTGAACCTTTGCCGAACCCTTTCGGTCCAAAAGTGTTACCTATGTCTCAGGAATAAAACGTAACCTATGTGTCCAGAACGGACCGAGAAAGAGTGGCGACCCCTGCAGGAATCGAACCTGCGACAACCTGCTTAGAAGGCAGGTGCTCTATCCAGCTGAGCTAAGGGGCCGCATGACCGAATTCGCACCCGGTCAAATCTGCGGATGAACGCGGATCAATGCGTCCA
The DNA here is from genome assembly GCF_056394785.1 of Rhizobium sp. 10N414. Classification (NCBI taxonomy): domain Bacteria; kingdom Pseudomonadati; phylum Pseudomonadota; class Alphaproteobacteria; order Hyphomicrobiales; family Rhizobiaceae; genus Rhizobium; species Rhizobium sp. 10N414. The sequence goes on from NZ_JBFTIN010000077.1 coordinate 572, forward strand.
GGGTTGCGTCCGCGTATAGCGGAAATTGTCAGGATAAGCCACGATCTGGCGCTGCGGATCCTTCGGGGCAATAACCCGGTACTCGATGCCGTTACGCTTCGCGTAAGCCTCAGCGAGTTCCTGCGTTTCGAAGGTCAGCTTCAGCTGCTGGCGCATATCCGAGGAAGACGTATAGCCCATGATCGGATCGATGGTGCGCGGCGTCTCCTGATCAAACTCAAGAACCCAAATATGTGTCTTTGCCTTGCCGGACTGCATCGCGGTCTTGGCTGGACGGTAGATCTTGGCAGACATTGCTGCAGGGCCTCCGATTTAGCGGCTTTCGCACTTGAAACTTCATTCTGCCCCACAAGGCAGCTACTCTTGACGCAAACCATCGCACGAAGAGATGAATTTTGCTTAGCGGCGAATCCCTTTCTTTTCAAGAAAAAAGCCGTACCAGTCGCAGCGCTGTTCAACCGTTTCCAACAGGCGCCTTCCTCCCGCGATCATCGATTGTCATGCTCATATCGATCGCTTCACACCGCAAGCTTGAGGAAAAGAATGCTCACACCAAGGTTGGGGATAGGCGATTTAGATATTGCGGGCGCGGGGCGAACCGTGTATTGGCCTCCCTCGTCGGCACGGAGTGTAGCGCAGTCTGGTAGCGCATCTGGTTTGGGACCAGAGGGTCGGGAGTTCGAATCTCTCCACTCCGACCATTTTCCCCGCTTGTAAGTGATTGAAATTCAAGAAAACCCTTGTGTTTCAAGCACCTTTGTCCGAACTACCCTTACAAAACTCGTTACAAACGGGCATCGGACATGGCAAAAACAAAGAAGCGGAAACTCCCCCTCTATCTGCAACTGCTTGACGGACGCTATTTCGCCCGCGTCCCGGTTAAGCCGGAACTCCGGCCCTATGTCCGCCAAACACAGTTGCGCGAGCCGCTTGGCCCCGATCTCCGCACGGCAAAAGAAAACCTTCATTATCACGTCGCAGTCTTCAAAGAGCAGCTTCGCAAGGCGGCTGAAGCTTACACTCAGGACACCGGCAAGAGCATCGCAATCACAACAGACCCGGTAGACCCGGCAAAGCTCATGGTTCGCCGCTACCGGGAAGTTGTGGCGTTTGACGATGAGCTACGCGCAACCGATTATCGTTACGCGGCATTCGGCTATGTGGATGAGCATCGGGTGGCGAAGCTACGCGACGGCATCGCGGGTGGTCTCACCGATCAAGAATATCTTAGCCTTATCGGCCATATCATCCGCAGGCTCCAGAAAACCGGCGAAGTTGCCGCGCAACCCGGCAGTAGGGAATTTAGAACGGTCGCGCAGGCACTTTGCATCGCGGAGCTTGACGGCCTTGCCCGACAAGCGGAACGGGACGAAGGCGACTTCACAGGCCAGCCCGAACACCCGGCGTTGGTCGAGGCAATTAAACAAGAGGCAATTGAGCAGGCGCAGGACGCGGAGCCGATTCGCGTGTTTGATAGCTGGACCTTCGACCGTGTGATTGAGGAACAAGCGCGCCGGGCCGCCCTAGGCTTAGGCCGTGCCAAGTCTGAAGCGACGTTAGATAAGTATCGCGCCGCTCAGTATGATTTCGAACATTTCCGCAGGGACAAGAAGGTTGCGACCATCACGCTCGCCGATGGCAAGGCGTGGCGCGATCACCTGCTTGAGGCAGGTAAGCTCTCCCGGAAGACGGTCAAAGACAAAATCACTGTGATCCGCACGTTGATGAATTGGGCGAATACTCAATCAGAGCGGCAGATGTTCCCCCAGGGCGATCCGTGGGCGGCATTGGAGTTGCCTAACGTAGAGAAAGGCGACAGCGCGGACCGCACATATTCACTTATGGAAGCCCGGCACCTGCTTGAATTTGCACGAACCGCAACCCGTTCAAGCTTCCGTTGGATACCATGGATCATCGCCCATACCGGCGCGCGTGTGAACGAAATTACGCCGCTTGAGAAAGCCGACGTATCCGAGATTGAAGGGCATTGGTTCATCCATATCCGCGTTGGCAATGGCCGCACGACAAAGACCGGCAAGGCGCGCAAAGTGCCAGTGCATCGCGCCTTGATCAAAGAGGGCTTCATTGATTTCGTGAAGGCTCAGCCCAACGGAAAGCTGTTTCCGGGCGGGAAGAACGAGGATCAGCGCATTCGCGAATGGATTCATGAGAAAGTGTTTCCCAATCGTGAAGACATGCCACCGCCGAACCACGGTTTCCGTCATCTGTTCGAAGACGCTCTTTTCGCTGGCGTCAGCCAGAAGGCGGCGCTCTACATCACCGGTAGATCGTCCGGCTCTTCGGCTGATGACTATGGTGGCAGCGACTTGCGACTGATCGAAATCGCAAACCAGATGGACAAGGTGCAAAACATCTTGGAAGAAAGAGCCGCGAGCACAACACATCCTGCGAATGTTGAAGAAGGATACGAGAATTGAAGTTCGATGAAACTCACAAGGGCTACCGGATTTCTTATCAACGCCACGCGATGTTGGCAGCACTTATAGCCCGCCCCGGCGAGCCATACGTTATGTCAGAAATCGCCAAGGCTACTCATGAAGAAGGTATGGGCGTGCTCAAGGCCCGAGTTCACGCCATTATCGACGAAGACATAGCAAAAACTAAGAAATAATAAGATATTTTTCCTATGTAGGTAACTTTTCCTATTATAGGGATTCACAAGCGAGTTCTGATGTGAGATTCTGTCCTCAAGTTAATTGAGGACAGATTGCATGAATTTTACCGGCATTGTTTCGAGTGCGAAGAAGGCTTTCGGCCTTCCGGCAGAACAGAAGGCCTATTCCCTCAATGATCCCGCGATTAATGAAATCTTCGGCGTGATCCCTACCGCATCTGGCGTTGTCGTTACTGGCAACTCCGCGATGCGCATTCCGGCAGTTCTTCAGGCCGTCCGGCTGATCTCCGAAACCATTGGCTCGCTTCCTTGCAAGCTGTATCGTGAATCCGAAGACAGCAAGGAAGCAGCCAAGGATCATAGCGCCCACAAGATTGCCCATAACCGGGCTAACGACTGGACCAGCGCCGGACAGCTTCGAATTGATCTCACGATTGACGCCCTGCTTCATAGCGCTGGCTATGCGCAGGTAGTCCGCGCTTCCGATGATCGGCCCCTTGAGCTTCACCGACTGGACCCGTCGAAGGTGCAACGCCGGTTCGAGGACGACGGCGAACCCTACTATCTCTATTCCGCCGAACGCGGACAGGTGCGGCTTTCCTATCGCGACGTTCTTTATATCCCCGCCTTCGCTGGCGTCTCGCCGGTCAAGCTTGGCCGTGAAGCTATCGGCGTTGCTGCCGTTCTTGAACGCCACGCCTCGCAGTTCTTCGGTTCCGGCGCTCGCCCTAGCGGCATCATCACCAATGAGAAGCTTCAAGGCGGCGAAGCTGGAAGCGCCGCGATAGCCAATATTCTGAAGTCGTGGCGCAAGTGGCGGACGAATGCCAACGGTGATCCGCTGATTATGGACGCCGGTTGGAAGTTCGAACAGCCGACCATGACTAGCACCGATGCTCAGTTCATCGAAAACCGCCTTGAGCAGATCAACGAAGTTGCCCGGATCTTCGGCGTTCCGCCGCACATGCTCTACCAGCTAGAGCGCGCGACGTGGAGCAACGCGGAACAGATGGCCGCAAGCTTCCTTCAACTCTGCCTTCGCCCTTGGCTGGACAAGTGGCAGGACGCTTACGCGACCGTGCTTCTCACGGACGAAGAGCGCGACACCCTCTACTTCGAATTCGTCATTGATGACCTTCAGCGTGCCGACGCGGCAGGCCGGGCCGAAATCTTCGGCAAGCTTGTCGCTATGCGCGCCATGACCCCGAACGAAGTTCGCGCCGCAATGAACCTTCCGGCCCTGCCGGGCGGCGACGAACTCGCAAACCCTTACACGACCACGACCGGCCCGGCAGATCGCCAGCCGCCGAAGGAAGCAGCCGAATAATGCAGCACACCGCCTTTTTCGGTGATGGCGAAAAGACGTTCGCCCTCACGACCGAAATGATTCTCGAATTGGAGCGCAAGACCGGCGTTGGTATCAACGCGCTATACGCCCGCTTCATACGGCAGGACTTCCATTTCATCGATATGATCGAAATCGTCCGCACTGGCCTGATTGGTGGCGGAACGTCCCCGGCTGAAGCTCAAACCCTTGTCGACACCTACGCCAAGCCGCGTCCGATCATGGAAGTTCTTCCCCTCGCCTTCGACATTCTTGACGCCCGTTGGAACGGCAAGCCGGAAGTCACGGCAATCGCCCTGGACGAAATCGGACATGCCGCAGCAAGCGGCGACCTCTCGGCGGCCATCAACGAAACTCTTGCGGAGTCCTGCCTTTGAGCGAAACCGCTACTCTCGAAATCAAGGCCGAAGTCTCGATTGACGACGCTGGCACTGTGACCGGCATCGCATGGCCTTTTGGTAAGCCCGACAGCTACGGCGACCTCATCGAACCGACCGCGTTCAAGTTCGCCCCTGAAGTCCCGATGATCGTTGAACACGAACAGCGGCAGGTTGTCGGCATCTGGAATTCCTTCAATGTCACCGACAAGGGACTTGAAGTTAAGGGTCGGTTGTTTGTGGAAGGCATCGGCCCCGCCCGTGAGGCTCGCCGTCGCCTTGTCGCCGGTAGCATGTCCGGCTTGTCCATTGGCTACCAGCTTCATGAACACAAGGCCCGCCCTGAAGGTGGGCGTGTCCTAACCGATCTCACCATTACCGAAATTTCCCTTTGCCGTCGCCCGGTGCACCCGGACGCCCGCACCATTGAAGTCAAATCCATCATCGAAGGAACCAGCATGGAAAACGAACTGAAGGAACCGGTTGTCGAACAGATGTCCGACTCGGTTGTATCCCCGGAAGAACTGAAGGCTATCAAGGCACGTGTCGATAAGCTGGAAGCCAAGGCTCACCGCCCGCTTTCCGCAAATAACAATCATCCGGATGGCGCAAACGACAACAGCGAGAAGAAGGCTTTCGCAGACTTCATCCGTTCCGGTGACGCCAGCGAAGTGAAGTCGCTCGGCTATGGCTCGCCTTCCACGGGCGGCATTTTGGCACCGGAAGTCGTTTCGACTTCGATCCTCGAAAAGGTTGCGGAATTCTCGCCGGTTCGCGGACTTGCCCAGACTATCGCCATGTCCGGGCCCCTGCTTCAGTTGCCGCGCCTTGTCGATGAAGTCGCGGTTGGCGAAGTCGCTGAAACCGCACCGCGCCCCGAAAGCGAACCGTCGTTCGATCAGATCGACCTTAAGCCGTTCGAAATGGCCGTCATTGTCCCGGTCACGCGTATTCTGCTTGAAGATGCGCAGATCGATCTTTCCGGTTATCTCGGCAACCACGTCGCGCGCCGTTTCGGCCAGAAGGAAGCCGCTTGGTTCATCAATGGCAACGGCACGACCCAGGCCGAAGGCGTCCTTACGTCGGACGACGTTCAGGAACTCGAATTTGAAGAAGTGAACGCCGATCATCTGATCGACTTGTTTTACAGCATCAAGACGGCCTATTCGGCAAACGGTTCGTGGCTCATGAACCGCAAGACGATGGCAACGGTTCGCAAGCTGAAGGACACGGACGGTTCCTATCTTTGGCAGCCCTCTATTGCCGCCGGCCTGACGCCGACCCTTCTTGGCCGCCCGGTCTTTGAGGCCGTCGATATGCCCGACATCGACAACGACAAGTCGCCGATTGTCTTCGGTGACTTCGCCAGCGGCTACGCCGTTGCTGATCGCGTAGGCTTCGAAATCATCCGCGATGACCTGACCGGCGCAAGCAACGGCATCGTTAAGCTTCATGCTCGCCGTCGTGTCGGTGGCCGTGTCGTAATGGGTGAAGCCCTCACTAAGCTGAAGATCGCAGCCTAATCCATGACCTACCAACGGCCCGCATATGAACAGGTGACGATTGCGCACGGTGGAAACACCGTGACGCTTCGCCCCTCCTTGCGGGCCGCGATTACTCTCGAAGCGCGCTATGGCTTCCCGGCCATGTTCCGGGCGCTCGAAGAAGGTAACTTGACCATCATTTCTGAAATCATCCTTGCCGCTTCTGTCTCCCGGCAGGATGCTGCGGCCTTCCTTCTGGGCTTGGACGGAAGGCCGCTTTCTTCTTTCATCGGTCCCGCACGCCTGCCGCTTGCCGAACTCGTCTCGATGTTCCGGCCCGCGCCTGTCATTCGGTTGGACACGAAGGCTTTAGCAGCCCCTACCGGCAAGTCTGTCGCATGGGCCGACTACTATGCGGACCTTTATGAGAAGGCGACCGGCTGGCTTGGCTGGACGCCCGAAACGGCATGGAACGCCACCCCGACCGAAATCGATCGCGCCTATTCAGGCCATGTCGACAAGCTGAAGGCCATGCACGGCGGCGAGGACAAGGAAGAGAAACAGAACGACCCCGATCAAGCCGCGCGCAACGTCGCCGCTGGTCTTGATCCCGAATTTGACCGCAACGCCCTTCGCGCCCTGAAGGCCAAGATTGCAGGTGGCGTATGAGCAAGCCCGCCCGCATTTGTTCTTGTGGCCGCGTCGTGCCGCATGGCGTCCTTTGCGAATGCCAGCGCGCCGCAACTCGCGAACGCAATGCCCGCCATGATGCGCAGCGCCCTTCAGCAGCCAAGCGCGGCTATAACGGCGAATGGCGCAAGGCCCGCCTCGAATACCTCGCCATGCACCCGCATTGCCGGGAATGTAGCACCCACGGCGTAACGCGCCTCGCTACCGTCGTTGATCACATCATCCCGCACCGTGGCGACAAGCGCCTTTTCTGGCACCGCGCCAACTGGCAGCCGCTTTGCGCGCCTTGCCACAACTCGATCAAGCAGCGTCAGGAGCGCAGTTTATGAGGACCATTCTCCACACCTATCGCGGCCAGCGCTGGCTTGTCGCCGAACTCGCAGACATCACCGGCATTCCGGCAGCAACTATCACGGCACGCATCGCGGCAGGCTGGACCGTAGAGCAAGCCGTCGGAACGCCCACGCCGAAGCAGCGCCGGGCGGGGGTGCTCTCCAATTTGCCAGCGTTTGAGGGAACCGGCGCAGGGAGCACCGCACAAATGACACCGAATATAACTTTTTTAGAGAAGGCTTAAATTCAGCATGTCCGCAGTCAGTCTTGAACTCGCCAAGGCACATATGAAGATCGACGGAAACGCCGAAGATGAGCTTGTTTCGCTCTATATCGACGGTGCGGAAACGTGGATTTCGAACTACGTCGGAAAGCCCCTCGCCGACCTGGACCCGCTTCCGGCAGACGTGAAAATCGCGCTTTTGCGCCTCGTTTCCTTCTATTTCGAGTGCCGGAACATCGCAACTTTCGGCGTTTCCGCACAGCTTGCGCCGCTCGGCGTCACGTCCATCCTCGATTCCTACCGTGATACGTGGTTCGGCGATGGCGAATAAGAGCGACAACGGCCTAGCCGAAACCCTCGCAGCCTTCGACCGGATCGCTCGCGCGCCGCGTGAAGCCGTGCTTCCGGCCTTGTTGAAGTCCGGCGAAGAGCTTGCGGCAGCACAGAAGGCACTTGCCGAAACGTCCCGCGATACCGGCGCATTGATCGGCAGCATCCATGTCACCATGCCGGGACAGTCGACGCCTGCTTACTCTCAGCCGGGCGGCGCGCGCGTTGCCGGCGAAACGGAAGTTATTGTTACCGCAGGCAACAGCGACGTTCGCTATGCGCACCTTGTCGAATACGGCACTTCCGACACGGAAGCGCAGCCCTTCTTTTGGCCCGCCCTTCGGCTTCTCCACAAGCGTCTTCAAAACCGCATCAACCGCGCCGCAAAGAAGGCCGTCAAAGACGCATGGAATGAACAGTGATTGAACCGACTTTAGCCCTTCAGACCGCAATCCGCACCCGCCTTCTCAGCAAGCCGGAAGTGACCGACCTTGTTCCGGCAGACCATATCCGGGCGGGCACCACGCGGCCCGACAAGACGCCTTCCATCATCATGAGCGACGGCAACACTGCTTTGCACGGCCACGACTACAGCAGCCAGCGGACGGCGTGGGTATACCTGGACCTGCATATCTGGACGCTGGACGCGGGACAGGATGCGGCGAAGGAAATCGCGGGCGCGGTTATGGCCGCCCTCGATAAGCGTAACATCGCCATTGAGGGCGGCTATTGCGATCATTTTCGCCTCACCGCGTCTCGGTTCCCGCGCGATCCTGACCCGGCCTATGGTCACGGCATCCTCTCCGTCGAAGCGCTCATTCGGTGGATTGTCTAATGCTCAATATCGGGAACATGGATCGCCGCATCACCATCGAACGCGAAACCGAAACCATGTCACCGTCCGGTGACGCGCAGAGGGCGTGGGTGCCCGTCGCCACGGTATGGGCCGAAGTTCTTCAGCAGACGGCGAGTGAATTCTTCACCGGTTACGGCGAGGCAGAGACCGGCAGCGTGATTTTCCGTGTCCGTTATCGCCCTGGCATCACGACTGCCGACCGCGTGAGCTATGACGGCACGGCTTACGGCCTCAAGGAAACCAAGGAACTTGGCAGGCGTGAGGCCCTTGAGCTTCGCGGCGAGGCCATGAAGTGACTCACCTTCGCGGCATCAAGCCCGCAATTTCACCGGACAGCAGCGCATTGAGGAACGCACCGGCAGCGCCGAAGCAGCTTTCAGCCTACGCGCGCGCCGAATGGAAGCGGATTATGCCCGGCCTTATCGAACGCGGGATTATCACGCGTTGCGACCTAGTAGCGCGTTTTCGTGGTTCGAATCATATCAAGCAGCCTCGGCGAGCTTGTATGACCATGTGTGGATGACGGGATGACGATTGATGTCGTCGATACCGGCCATAATGCGTTCCTTGAGCTCGTGTTTTGAGGTCACCCGGATGTG
>NZ_JBFTIN010000078.1:0-8009 GCF_056394785.1 Rhizobium sp. 10N414
CATCCATCCTTGGACGAACGGCCAGGCCGAGCGGATGAATCGAACCATCAAGGACGCCACCGTCAAGGTCTACCATTATGACGACCTGGAAAGTCTCAAGGCCCATGTCCTGGCCTTCGTCACTGCTTACAACCTCGCCAAACACCTCAAGGCACTCCGATGGCGAACGCCCTATCAAGCAATCTGCAACGCCTGGACAAGGGACCCGTCAATCTTCAAAATCAATCCGCACCATCTCATTCCGGGACCACACACCTAGTAAGTGCATGAAGCTTTCAGAGCGGGTCAAGCCAATCAGTTATCTCAAGGCGCATGCGCCCGAGATTATCCGGACGCTAAAGGACAATCCGCAGCCGGTCGTCATTACGCTTCATGGAGAGGCGAAAGCCATTCTTCAGGACGTCGGCCAATACGAAGAAACACAAGAGACGGTGGCGCTCCTGAAGGTAGTGGCGCTCACCAACCGGCAAGTGGAGGAAGGCAAAGTGCGCCCCGTTGCGTACGCCTTTTCGCGCATCCGCAAGCGTCTAGCCGACAGCCAATCCTGATGCCATATCGTGTCGTTTTGCTGAGGAAGCGGAACGCGACATCGAGGAGCTCTATCGCATCATCGCTAGCCGCTATGGGACCGAGGCGGCAGAGCGCATCCTGACGGAAATTGAAAGCACCTGCGCCGAGCTTGAAGCACTCCCCGCCGGCGGAAATGTACCGAAGGAGTTGGCGGGTATCGGAATCTCCGAATATCGGGAACTGCACCATAAGCCGTGACGCATGATCTATCGCAGGCCACTGATGTCGTTGTCTACTGCGTCGTGGACGGACGCCGTGACATGCAGGCGTTTCTGGAGCGAAGGCTGCTGCGCTGATGTTAGGGCGGCGCGGTTTTTGGTTGTTATATCATCGACTACGACGGGATCCCGGCGGGCGTCGCTGAATGGAACCGACCAGCCTCAATGAACAGCAGCCGACGTCGGCGCGTTTACCCTGGTGGCCTCTTGGCCAACATAAGTGGATATCAGCATTGCGGCAATCTCGTCCAAGGACCGGTAACCCTCGTTGTATAGTTCTATCGCGGCCAGGCAGAGTACGCTTGTCGACTGCTCATTGGGGATAATGCCATAATGGCGATGCCAGGCCTGTACAGCTTCGGACATCGTTCGAAAATCAGGTTCCGGCTTCTGCAGCACAGGCTGTTCCTTAGTTACTTATTCTCGGAGGCCAGTTCACCCGGCTTGAACGAACCAGGCCCGCCTTCTGACGAAATGGCATCTGAACTCGCCTTTTCGTCTCCAGGTATCGTTGTCGCGCTGTGATGCGAAGGCGAAGACGTCTGGGGCAAGTCGTCGTCTTCGGCCAGTTCGCGCTCAGCCTCATACCAACGTCGATCCTGGCCTTCCGGACGACCCTCCGGCTCCCGCTTCTCGAACGCCCGGCGTCTCACGTGCTCCGTGTCCATGAAAGCCTCCATTGTTGGCAATCATAAACGTTCGCTGCACGGAGTGGTTCCTCGATTGCCGGTGGGGTCGCAATGACATTTTTGTGCACGATACGGGCATCTAACTCCGGATCCTGACCCGGATAAGACACTGACGCTGTTTCAAGCTCAAATGCGGTGAAGCACGGAGGGGTGGAATGTCTGACTTCCCAGCCCGGCGGCTGGCGACATAAAACTGAGCCGCGGTCTGGGCTGATCATGAACTTCCGGGGTACTGGGCTGCTACGGGCCTAGACAACGCTCAGCGGCCGCCTCGAAATTCGGAATGATGCCGAGCACCGCGGCAAAGGTGTCGAGCAGCGACGCATCGAATGTCGCCTTCACCGCCTCGAAACCCGACTCGAGCTCCATCTCGGACGGGATTGCACAGCTGGAACCTATCAAACCCACACGTATTTGTTGCGTCCGATAACTTTATCTAACTTGACCGATTATAATTTTTTGATACCTGTGAGGAAACAGGCAAAATGAGCGAGGATACCATCTTGAGATCCAACCTTATCTAAATCTGCAAAAGCGACTTTCTGACTGTCGTTTTGTTCTCTATGCGAATATCTCTTTAGTGGGACATTTGCTTTGGAGTCAGCAGGTAAATTTCGCTGGCGTAGATAACTGCTGGCTCAGATGAGGCGAGGGATACCTCAGCCATCTGAGCACCACGCATGTGATCTATCCTCGAAAAGAGGTAGGTTGTTCCATGTATTCTAAATCTAAAGATTCTTCATCTGATAACATAACGGAACTAGCGGCAAACATCGTTACCGCCTACGTAAGCAGACACGATGTTCCCGTGCAGGACTTGCCTTCACTTATCGCAAGCGTTCAAGCCGCGTTAGGACAGGGGCATAAGGTTCCTGAAGGTGTACCGGAAACAAGGCCTTCGTTCGCCTCGCATCAGCGCCCAGCTGTGCCTATCGAACAATCGATAGAAAAGGATCACTTAATTTGCTTGGAAGACGGCCGGAAGTTCCGCTCATTGAAACGGCATTTGAAAACTCAGTACAATCTAAACCCTGACGAATATCGAATTAAGTGGGGTCTTCCGCCCGAATACCCGATGGTTGCCCCCTCTTATGCCGCTCGGCGCTCATCAATTGCCAAGGGTATCGGTTTGGGCGTCAACGTATCAAGGCGGTCAAACAAGCAGGAAGAGTAGGCTTCAAAGAGGTTAAAGCGGGAAATCTCGCTTTAACCTCATGAAAAAGGCATTGCCTCCAAACGCTTCATTTCATCTGTACAAAACAGGCTTATCCACTTGTTATCATTATTATTATGATCGCCCGGGTTCATATGGATAAAGAAATCCGGCGATACGATTCGGCAAAAGTGTAGCTGGGTTCCAGGCAGGTTGATAGCGCGAGAGTATACATAGATGTTGCTGGAGACAGATAGAATATTTTCTTTGAGCCTCTCGATATTCCTGTCTGGCATGCTCGTTCCTATCTCCAGTGGAGCGACTTCGACGCCAAGCTCAAATCCTGCTTTGTTCGCAGCTTGGAAATTTTCTTTGAGAGACGTGCTGCCGTAGTCTCGACTGTTGAAGAATTCCATTTGAGGAAGCAATAGAGACGTTTGCCAAGCTTCTGTAAAAGCCTTCGTTGTTGCCATTTCGGGAATGAGATCGGCAGAGCAGCCGCAGGAGAAATTGACCAATGCATCTGCATCGTTCGAGCGATACYCGCAAAACTTAACGCTGACCCCCGCCAGGAAAGAAATGTCGATTAATCTCAGGCTGCCATTGGAAGACATTTGATCGTGAATTTTCTGGGCTTTCCCATCTGTGAGGCTGCCCCTCAGACTGTTCCCCTCGATAGCGTTGCAGCGTCGGGAAACCCACATAGCCGTTGTGCACTGCCTTTCAACGAACTCCAACAGCGCGCCCCGAAACGCGTCGAGTTCATTGCGATGTATTGCCGAACCGGACGTATCACGTATCGGTGCGAATAGAGCGTCGCGCTGTGCGTCAAAACTGTGCAATGACAGAAGAACTGCCGGGTAGAGAGCTTTGCTATCGGAGCCCAAGCGGCTAACGTCTACAAGACGGAAGTTCGTGCCGTGCACGTCGTCGCGAACATCATCGTGGCAGGTTTGCTGGAGCGCAAACGCCAATGCGGCCTGTTCATCGACGTTAAGTCGCATGTCTGCAATGGCACCTGATTGTGTAGAGGTTACAGCTCGGAACGCCGTATAGCGTTCAAAATATTCTCCCATGGCTTTGACCGCCACGCCTGGGCCAAAACCAAACCCGTGACCGTTGAGATCGTTGGTGTCATCTGCTGAGAAGACAGTAGGTTCACAGATGCAAGCCGGATATGCTGGTGTTAGCCGATATCTCGGTGTGCTGGAGGCGAAACTGCGATATGAATGGTGCATTAGTCGTCCTCCGGATAGGCAAAAGCCTGAATGATTCCCGGCAACAGAATGCGGCTATCCAGCCCGCATCTCTTCGCCAGAGCGTACTCAGAAAAGCCAGATAGAACGCGGGACCGAATTTCTTGCTGTTGGGCAATTTGAAGCATCTGTTGGTACATCGATCCGACTTCCATCAGTGCGAGCCGATAACCGCGAGAGCGATACTTGAATATCGCCTTTTTAAGGCTGATGAGGTACACTACGTAGAACGCAGCGCGATCGATCTTATAGATGTCATTATATGAGGCGCTATCATATTCTCCTTGAAGCACCTCGAAAGCGTTGCTTACCGGCAGGTAATGCAAAACATCAAAGTCTGCGTCTCGTCCTGAGACGTTCCCCAGGATAACGACTGTTTCAACACTGTAGAGGGCGCCGCCAGAGGGATAAGGCCGCCGTCGGGCCTGGTCAGCGCCAAGAGCTTGTGAGAAGATTTGGCAAATAGTCTGGAAGTCGACAGACCTTGTTCCACCCTTTTCAAGGGACGGTAGTCGCCAGATCGATTCAGGGATATTTTTCCCGAGTGAAATCGTTCGAGTGATATGGGAAAACCTTGTTTCGAAGGCCTCCGCCCGCTTTAGGTCTTCGACCGACAGATATGGCTGGCTCAGAGCGCTTTCCAGTGGGGAGCCGGCAACGGAGATACAGTGCTGGTGAAAAGTGCGGATTTCGCTTTCAACTTCTGGGTCAACAAACTGGCTTGCGTGTGCGATTTGGTTGACCGACGATATTTTTGCGTGTCGCATCTACGGTCTCTCCCTAAATATCACGTGGTGATGAACTGAAATTTGAATGGACGCCCCTGTGTCGTTCAATGCGGCCAGTGTCGAGATTCAATTCGATCACGGTGCTGAGGTCATCAGGGAAGAGCGGAGAAACACCATCTGCGATGAGTGGGCGAAGCCGCATGTAAGCAAGGTGGAGTGCGGTTGCGGTCTCGATTTGCGAGGCGGGAAATGTTGGTACCGCTAGCGTTTCGATCGCATAGGGATCAGAAAAGAAATAGTCTGCCCAACTAGAAGGCTTAAATTTTGAAGATCGATCAAGGCCAGCGAGATTATGGATACCGCTGAAATGATCGGGTAGGTCGATCGCCGGCGAATAGAATCCATCGACGATGAAATGTCGGAAAACAAAATATGAATGAAGCAAGATCGATTCTTTTCTCGATTTGCACGCAGCGTATATTTTCCTGGCGAGCTCAGGCTCGTAACGATCTTGAATAGCCAGGATAAGATCGGCGCCCTCGATATCTGCAATGTTTGCAGAAGAGYGGCATGACACAGCGTCACGATCGAGTATCAACTGCGCAACGTCATCGGCGAGTTTTCGGGACGGAGAAAAAACCATTACGGTTTTCATATCTTCGACTTTTCGGAGCACTCTCAGGCGCTCTAGGAACTGCCGAGCGGCCGTGACTGGGAGCGTCTGGCTCTCTAAAATTTTTTCAATTTCCCGTTCGTGAACGCGAGATTGAAGCCGTTTAATTTCGCCAAGAGCAGCCACAAGATTTGCGTCGGTAACGCGCGCTGCGCCTACCGGCGTGAAAAGCTGCCATGCGCCATCTGTCGGCGCGGAACTGATTACGAACGGGGAAACCGAAAGCATCTTGCAACCCTCCTTGTGAAAGTGGCGGCCCCGATGTGGGGCCGCCGTTGCTCTTTAAGTCGAAACCGAGTTTGCCGAGCCGGAAGACTTGCCGGAAGCGCCGCAGCGGCTGCTGCTGTCGCACCGGGCGCACGTTGCAGCGGTTTGAACCTTAGCATCGCCACCATCGACGAACTCGATTTCGGTTCCAAACTGCGGCGGATTCAGAATCTGCGTAGTCATCACATACCTCCTATTTGCGGGTTGAAGGTGCAGCGAAATGCTGCAAAAGCAAAATTATTCCTATATTCACCTTAGTCAAGCATAAAAATAGTGATAGTATGTATTCAATGGCAATATCGAAGAATAATATTCTCAGCTATTGCTCGGTAATATTGTGCAATGGAGCGATATTCATGGGTAACTCGCAAAACGCATTTTTGGTAATAAGCAATATGCTTCTGAATAACAGCAAACAGCGCGCTCTGTTTCTGTTGGTATTATGCACTATAACGCTCACCGCAATTGGTTCAGCGTTGTTTCCAATATTCTTCTCCCTAGGTATTGATGCGCTGGCCGAGGGAGGTGCGAGTGTCAATGTAGGTACTCGCTATATAATCGCTTTCGGAATTGGCCTGACAGTTGTCGGGGCTCTAGAGCAGGCCCAATGGCTTACATTCGGACCAATGAACCTGCGTCTTCAAAGACACCTAACGAGGCATGTATTCGAACATGCTCTTTCCCTGCCGTATCGTAAGCTGAAGGAATATACGACTTACGAGATTGGCCGAACCGTAGAGCGTGGCCTCGATGCGGTCCGCGAAATCACGTCAAATCTGACCTTCTTCCTGATACCTACATTTATTGAGCTGATCATTGCGGCGTCGGTTATAGCCTTCATGATCGACGTATGGATCGCGTTGCTACTATTTTCCGCGCTGCTCCTGTACGCGATCATCGCCAACGTATCGGCAGCCAAAATCAGAAGATCCACTGAAAGTGCGATGGAGACCGGGATCGACGCTTGGAATTTCGGTCTTGATGGCGTCGCTAATGCAGAACTTGTTCAGCAGGCCAACAGGGTCAATGAATTCGCTGAGCGTTTAAACCGCAAGCTCAAAGTCAACGATCAAGCGTGGGCTTTGACATTCCAACAGAGAGCTTTTTTTGGCGTTCTCCAGGCGCTTGTGTTCGGCGCTGTCGTGACGGGTGTACTCTGGCGTGGGGCCTCGGATGTTGCCGATGGGACGATGACCATCGGCAATTTAGTACTGCTGAACACTTACATTATCCGGCTGCTGCAGCCAGTCGAAACCTTTGCAAGGGTTTATCGGGAGGTGAACTCCTCCTTGGGAGAAGCCAGATTGCTTATGGAGCTTCTCTCGACGCCTGTACCTGAAATGCTGACGCAGCCTGTTGGCTGTGATCGATTGCCGATGACCCTGGAACTGTCTGATATAGCGATCTCGATGAATGAACGGGACTTATTGGCCGACCTTTCCCTTATGGTGCCGGCTAGGGGGAAGCTGTTCATAGTCGGCCCATCGGGCGTTGGAAAATCATCTTTGTTGAAGGTGATCTCGTGCCTGTCCATGGCTGATCGTGGCAAATACCTCATCGATGGCGCGTTGGTCACTGAAGGAAATGCGGGTGGTTTTAGGTCGAGTATCAGCGTCGTGCAGCAGGACTGCCTTCTATTCGATTGGTCGATATCTGAAAATATTGCATTTGGCGTAGAGGCGCCTCAGGAGGAAATAGAAAAGGTCATTCTAAGGCTTGGCCTGCATGACGTGGTGCAACGTCACCAAGAATTGGGAGAGCCAACCGTCGGCGAGCGCGGCAGCCGTTTGTCGGGCGGAGAAAAGCAGCGGGTATCGCTCGCGCGTGCACTTCTTGCCAAACCCCTGCTGCTTATTCTTGATGAGCCTACGGCAGCACTGGATGAAATAAATCGGAAGGGTGTTTTAGATGCAATCGCGGAGTTGCAGCAGACATGCACCACGGTTTTTGTCACTCATGATCTCTCCATAGTGGACGCTGAAAGCGAAGTTTTGTTCCTCGGACCAAATCACCGCTATTGGACGGGAACTCATGCGGATCTCCAAAGGGAGAGCGGGGAATACCAGGCATTTGTGGACGGCAAAGTAATCGGGCAATTTTCTGACATGTCGCAGAAATCCTGAGTTTCTCGACAAGATTGTCGGCCCTGGAAAATCAGGGAATTCTGTCGCAAAACTCGCTTGCAAGAGTCACGGTTTCCCGACAGATATATGGTAAGCGCGTAGGCCACCCCATGTATCTTTCGGACTGCTGATAGGCGATTTTCTGCATGAGTCATGCGGAGAATCCTATGAACGACAGTGTGAATCAGCCTCGGACCTTCGAGGTTTTGACCGCAGAGCCGGTGCGAAGAAGACGCAAGCCTCGTGAGTGGTCGGACGACGAAAAGGCGCGGATCCTGGCCATGGCGCTGCAGCCTGGGGCGAACGTCTCGGCGGTCGCCCGGTCTGAAGGC
>NZ_JBFTIN010000079.1:0-7431 GCF_056394785.1 Rhizobium sp. 10N414
GCAAGACCCCGGAAGCAGTCGTAGCGTTGATCAACGAACTGCTGGAGACCGACAACGACCAGCAGATTGCCAGTCGTCTCAACGCACTGGGGCATCGCAATTGGCGCGGTGAGCCCTTTACGTTGAAGAAGGTCATGATCGTTCGTCGAAGCAAATCTTCCGGTCCAAGAGATGGTCTTCCGCGATGTCTGCCCCGGCTATCGGGACGCCTCGCTCTGGCAGAAGTGGACGTCGAGGAAATACGGCGAAGACCTGGCATGGTGCAAAGACTACCTGGACCGTCTGTAAGGAGAATGAAGATGACCGCAGTTGTAGATATCATCTGAGGCATGATCGCCCTCACTGTTCTCACGATCCGGCGCGGCAGCGCTCAACCCATTCGTTACGGGCGGGGTAGGGGCCATAATCGGAACTTCCAGAACGCTCCACTACAACGCCTCATTCCTCGATTGAATCCAGCCCCACGAGTCCGTGCAAATCGTTCGGAATTTCGATGTGACGGGTAGTGTCTTGGCAACTCCCACGATTCAATTTGGGCCTAAAGACAGAAAATACAATTTTAAAGATTTAAATTCAGCAAATACACTTCTTTCATTGACATGACGCAGAAGTGCCATGTAAGTACTTCTTATGCAACTATCGAGTGCTTAGCGACCTATTCAATGGAATGTTTCGATGATGCTGAATCACCGCAGATGAACAATGCGAAAGCTAGCATTCTCAATTTAAGAGCAAAGACGTGAAATGAATTTGTTCATTTAGAAACAGCGATTTGAGGGATAGCCTTCGGCGATACGATGATGGATGCTGCGAACTTTTCTATCGGCCCGATCCCTCTGATCATTACCGCCCTTTCGATGTATTCATTTGGAAAAGGCTTGATGACGCGCATTAACGCGCATTCGATTATTGTGTTTTCGGTTCTACTTATCGGTGCTTTTTTCGTTACCCTACTTTTTTACCAAGTGAACCATCCAGGTTTTGCCTTTGTATTTGCTTCACAGTCACTAACAGCGGCCACAGCGCTTTTGTTGCTCCGGTTTACCACCGCTCGTGCTGTAAACGGATCGCCGCTTCTTGCTGAGAGTCGAAAGGGTAAAGCAGACCTCCGGAAGCTTATGCTGGCGTGCGCTTCAGTAGTGGTAGCAATTGATATCGCCGCACCCTTCCTTGCTCGGCCATGCAGTGAATCGCGATGCGCGACATTCGGCGCGGTTTTCGGAGCCTTAGGGGGCAAGTTTCAACCCTACTACATGCTGAACTTTTTTGGGGGGCTGATGATTTTCTCTGTGAGCCTGTGTGTCCGCCATCTGAACAACGCAACTTATCGGCAGTAGTCGTGGGGCTAACTAAAGTCGATCCATTCAGCATGCTACTCGGTTCGGCGTCAACGTTCTGATGGGGACGTTTGATGTCACTACGACTTCCTCCTTTCGAGCGATTTCCAATATGAACGATGTTCAAAAGACCGGTGTCACCGTCAGTGATAAGCCTTATTTTTCGCTGGTGGGGAAATCACTACTTTACCTGCTGGGAGTATTTTCTATTACTGCCGCAGTAGCGCTGTATCTTGGCGGGCAACCAAATATCGAACGCGATCAGCCGTCATATTTGCTCTACGCGTGGCCTCCGAATCTATTTTTGCGCGAGAGCTTAGAGGCTAGCTCATTCTCCGCATTTCAGGTGCACGCGTTCTTAACGCTCACTTCATTGTTGAGCGCAATTCTCGCTTTTTGGTATGTGTTCTCCGTTTTGCTTTTAACGCGTGCAAAATTCGTGGGCAGGTCGACCAAAGCCATGCTGATTTATTGCGTAGCAGCAATGGCGGCCCCAATCATTGCGAGTTTTGACTTTACAGAAAACGCAGGGCTTTTCGGATTCGGTCTCCAGCAGCCGATGATGTTTAACATCGCCAAGGGTCTATTCCTGATCCTGGCCTTCTACGTCTCGCTTCAGTTCTTTTCCTACTTAGCGTGTTCTTCCATAGCCAATTCCCGCGCAAATAGTCATTGAGGTCAAGTTATGTCTGACGACACTGCCGAACGCTCTGGGTATGTCCTCGGCGTTACCACTTTAACACTTGATATAACAAATTTCCTGGCCAAGTTTCCGCTGTCGTTGCGAGATGCCGCGAAGGTTCAAGGTTGGACCGGGCTGCTATCCAACGGTATCGGGCTGATCGGTGGGATCGTAATTGGCGCTGCCCAAGAAGGGGCTTACGGCGCTACCAAAGGAATAATAAGCTGGCGGGCCGGCGCAATTGCCGCGGAAGGCACCTTTAACCTTCTCGCAGTACCCTCAACAGAGTTCGCCGGTCTATATGGCACCGCCGCCGCCTTTATTGCATCAGGCCTCGTGGGCCTCGGCGTTGGTTTCGGCGTCGACAAGACCTTTTCGAAGGTGGTCGATCCTGCAATATCGCGATTTGATAAATGGTTTTCAGAGCAAGCCCCTACGACTTTCGAAAAGAACTGGACATTCGGCCCGCTCGCCGACAGCAGCGACCTCAACCCTTATCGCCGAATGGACCCGACGCTTGGTTCGCTCACAACGGGGTATACTGGCGTAAATACGGGTCTGGATACGCCGCGCGAACTAAACGCGGGTTCGCTCCCGTTGACCCTCCCGACACCTCCCGATGTTGCCGCCACGCCTGCGTTTCAATTGTGGGACTTGCCGATTGCAACCCCCTACACCTTCGCTCCCACTCCGACCATTACGGCGGTCGTACCGACGCCTCAACCCGTTGCGCCCGTCCAGAACTCGCAAGGCGGAAACGGCAGTGGCAGCCAAAGCAATGGCAACAACACTAGACCAGGCAACTCGACCAACGACGGCGGACACGGATCGGCCTCTGGTGGATATTCCAGCGGCGGCACCTACTCTTCAGGTGGCAGTGGTCAACCATCCTCATCGAGCGCCGGTAAGGGTTCGTCGTCCTCAAATGGTGGGACAAAATCCAATCCGTCATCCTCGTCCGGCGGGTTTCGCGACAATCAAAACACGAGTAGCTATGGGAGTTGGGGCGGCAGCAGCCTGAGCGGAGCCTCAAGAAGTACCAACGGAAAGACGAGTTCATCCGGATTGCGCGATAATCAGGACACTCGCAATTATAGTCCGAGCGGTAGTTGGGGTAACAAATACTATCCTATCCTTCTCGACCTTTCTGGCAATGGGCTGGACGTTGACAGTCTTTCATCGTCCTCGAAGTTCCTGGACCTTGCTGGCGACGGCTATGCAACGCGCACGGCTTGGGCAGGCCAGGGCACTGGCGTGCTGGTTCTGGACGCGGACGGCGATGGCAAGATCAGCCGCTCGAGCGAGTTCGTCTTCACCGAATGGGACGCGACCGCGAGGACCGACTTCGAAGCGCTGCGAGATGTGTTCGACACCAACGGAAACGGCAAGCTGGATGCGGGTGACGCGCGCTGGTCTGAGTTCCGGGTCGAGGTCAATGGCCAGCTGGTTACACTGGACAGCCTCGGCATCACTTCGATCGACCTGACGCCGACCGGCAGCGGCCAGACATTTGCTGACGGCTCGGCAATCACCGGCACGACGACGTTCACACGCGCCGACGGCACCACCGGGATTGCCGGCGACGCGGTGCTGGCAGCCGACAGTAACAAGTACACCATCCAGACGACAAGCACGACCAATGCCGACGGTTCTGTGTCGAAGGACATCCTCGGCTACGACGCCGACGGCAGCCTGGCCTTCCACGAGGCGGTGACGACGAGCGCCGACGGCAATACGGTTGCGACGCAGTTCGACGACGACGGCAACGGCACCTTTGATCACACACAGACTATGGTCGTCTCCGTTGCGACTGATGGCGTGCGGACCAAGACGGTCTCGAACTTCAACGCCGACGGGTCGCTTTCGGACCGCACAATCACCACGACCAGCAGCGACCTGAAGACGGTGACGACGACAATCGACCAGGATGGCGACTGGGTTATCGACGAACGTCAGGTGTTTGTCCGGCATGCCGACGGCTCGTCGACGACGACGACCGAGATGCTGAGCCTCGACGGCACGGTGCTGCGGCGGGTGGTGATCGAAGCGGCGGCCGGTGGGCTTGCCAGGGTCAGCACCATCGACATCAACGGAGACGGTGCAGCCGACCTGGTGGTTTCGGAGACGACGGCGGTTGCCGCCGACGGTGTTCGTACGAAGACGGTGGACACGCGGGCGATCGACGGCACGCTGTTGTCGAGTACGACAACGACGACGAGCGCTGACAACAAGACAATCACTGTCGCCGAGGATGAGGACGGCAACGGCACGATCGATACCAGGTCGGTGACGGTGACTACGATTGCAGCCCCCGGCGACGTCACTGCCGAGACCACGATCCGCAACGGCGACAATAGCCTGCGCGGCAAGACCACGGTTACGACCAGCGCCAATGGCCTGTCAAAAACAGTCAACGCCGACGTGACCGGCGACGGAGTAGTCGATGTCGTCGACAGCGATATCACGGTGGTTGCTGCCAACGGCAGTCGCACTCAAACGGCGCGGCGGGCGAGCGGTGACGGCACGCTGCTGTCGAAGACGGTGACGACCACAAGCGCCGACCTCAAGACGATCACTATTGCCACCGACGCCAATGGCGACGGGGCCAACGACAGCCTCACAAATATCGTCGTCGCCGCGGACGGCACGACCACCCGGACGGTCAGCACGCTCAATGCCGACGGCTCGCTGATAGCCCGGACCGTTGCGGTGACGTCAGCTGATGGCCAATCGAAGACTACGACAACAGATGCCGACGGCAACAGCACGGTCGATCGCACTGTCAGCGATATAGTCACCGGCAACGCCGACGGTAGCCGCATCGAGACGGTCACGATCGCAAGCGGCAACGGCACGGTGCTTGGCCGGACTATCACGACCACCTCGGCAGACAGTCTGTCGCAATCGGTTCAGACCGATCTGAATGGCGATGGCGTCTTCGACCGGGTTGCCACGGACACGATCACGCTTGGCGCGGACGGATCGCGGAGCGAGACGGTGAGTGTCCGCAGCGCCGACAGCACGTTGACGGGCCAGACGACAACCGTTGTCAGTGCCGACCGGCAGACGACGACGGTAACGACGGATGCGGATGGCGAAGGTCATCTCGATAGCCGCCAGGTGCAAACGGTGTTTGCAGATGGCCATAGCCAGACAACGAGAACCGACTTCGCACCGAATGGCACGGTGCTTTCGACGCGGACGGATACCTGTTTTCCTTCAATAGCAAATCGCCCGGTTTCCATGCCGCGCGGAATCATCCAAGAGAGGTTGGAACGAAAGCGCGCCCTATCCGTTTTGGGGTCGGGTTTTGCTTAATCTCTCCCAGCAAAGCCTCAATGTTCCATTGCCCCGCAACCGCGACTGCCGGGTTCAAATACAAACTCCCACCCCGCTTCCTTCAGCGGGGTTTTTTCTGTTAGCGGCCTTGCGTGGAACTTGGCCTCGCTCGGCGGCCGACAAAAATTGGGAGGTCGTACGCGGGACTTTTACGACAGTGGGCGGCCTTGAATAGAAGCCCGTGTTCGCTCGAAACTGGGCGGCGAAATTGGCGACATTATGCTGCCAAAGTGCCTCTCGAGTTCCATAGTCAGATCTTCTTCTGATGTCATGCCACGGTGAAAAAGTCCGACGAGCAGTTTCGCTGCGACGTTATAGCTTTTGGGATTGGAAACGCTGCTGGCCGGGCCGTAGCCAGCCGCATCCAATACGCCTTGCAGCATGAGGAGGTCTTTTGATTTCAGGACGACGTGCAGTTCGGAAGACATCTGGTCCTCCTTCTTTTGGGGCGAGGGCATTTTGCCCCGAAGCAGCAGCGCCCGTAAAATAGACTGCTGACCAACAGACCATGCTCCACGCTCTTTCCTCACGCAACTTAATTCATGCAATCAATGTTTTTATTCGTCCTTTATAACAAAACCAAAGATTGATGTTGCGTTACATGCGAGGAGTGTCTATATGGCGGCTATCGGCATTGCTGATGAGCGCTGGAACATGTCTGTCGCTCGCAATCGCCGCAGTTGCTTTCTGCTTTTGACCACGGATGTACTGGCATTGGTATGAGTAGCGATGTGAGGAAGGTCGGTGCGGTTTAGCCCCGGCCTTTTTTGTTTGCCGAGATAGGCGCCAGGTCTCAGCGCTCACTCCTGATCGTTTCAGTCGCGAGGAAAAGCAGGTGCCCCGCAAGGGTTCTGGCGAACGCAGCCCTTCGGCAGTTTACAGTTTGGAAAGTGAAACGACGCAGACCTGAATATCTTGCCGTCCCATCTTTTCAGCGAACAACTTTGAGCTTTGTTCCGAGCAACCAATGTCGCGCATGGAAAAGATCCTGATAGCGATTTCCCTCATAGGCATCGCCATTGGCGTGGCTGACTGAGCGCTTTGCTGCAGTCACAAAACCACAAAACCGATTGGGCGAGATTCGGCTAGGCGAGCCGGAACACTACCTTTGCATCGAGAGCCGCTGCAAGGAATGCGGACTCGGCTTCTCTCTGTGTTACTCCTCCTGCCATGGTACCAGCGCAGGCCTGCATAGCCGAGAAGAAGGCGCGGCCTTGTGTCACCGGCCAGTTCGCAAATAGCATGTCCAGGGCTTCATCTGCGGATGCAATGGTGTGCAGCACATGGTTGCGTTCAACGACTAAAACGACCCAACGTGACGACACAAGGTCTCCGATTCCGCTTCAAAGGGATACACTGATCGATCGGCAGCCACTCTTTAAACCCCGCCCGTGACACGTTGTTCCCACTATTCCGCGGGTAGACGAAGAAGGAGCAATTCCAGCAACTCTCGGGGCGTGAGCGTCGAATTCGACGACCTGAGCTCGATGGCGACATTTGCGGCGCCCCGAGCCTGAATGCTTTCAGGATCGGTTCGGGTCGCCGTGCACCAATTCTGGACGCAAGTGGCCGCCGTTTCCAGATGGGCATCGGTTAGATCGATGTCTGTGAGGAAGTTCATCTCACGGTTCCCGCTCAAGGCAAGAGCACGTCGTATCTCTCAATCGGCTCTGCCTTGGAAAACAAAAGGGGCCGACTAGAAGTCGATACGACAATTCATAGACGCATGAAAGGAACGAAAAGTTTACACCGCCCCGAGCGGTTCTTGACGTACATGCGGTCACACATTGCCTCAGCTCATTTTTCCGTCTCGCGACAAATGTCTTACCATCAGGCAAGCGCCCTTGTGCCCCCGCTTGCACCGCATGGGGCCGGCGAGTTGACCCAGCGTCAATCCCTTCCCAACCTTCCACCGCTTGAACGCTCTTCTGTAACGGGCCTTGAGTCAATCCCTTGTGAGCTTAGTCCCTCGCCGAGTGCTTGCTTCTGTTCGCAGTCGGGGCTTGGCCGCTGCTTTATGGGGTCTGCTGAGGACCGGCTGGCCAATCTAGGAACGCGCAGTCACCTGAGTGC
>NZ_JBFTIN010000080.1:0-5969 GCF_056394785.1 Rhizobium sp. 10N414
AGCAGCGACACGCTGACCTACACGGCAACCTCTTCCGACGGCACCGCTCTTCCCACCTGGCTGAGCTTCAATGCCTCGACGCGCACCTTCAGCGGTACGCCGACGACATCAGGCACGTCAGACATCAAGGTGACGGCAACCGACATTGCGGGCCTTGCCACCAGCGAGACCTTCAGCATCAATACGGCCGCAGCCCCCACCACCTACAGCCTGTTCAGCGCAACCAGCACGCCGGCGCAGACGAACCTCAACGATGGCCAGCAACTCGAACTCGGCGTCAAGTTCCAGGCGAACGTTGCCGGTGATATCACCGGCATCAAGTTCTACCGCAGCGCCAACGACAATGGCCAGAACGTCGTCGATCTGTGGACCACGGCAGGCACCAAGCTCGCCACCGCCACCTATTCCGGCACCACCGGCAGCGGCTGGCAGACGGTGAACTTTGCGACCCCGGTTACCATCACCGCCAACACTACCTATGTGGCGTCCTACCACACGACCGGTGCCTATGTGGCGACCGACGGCTTTTTCACCAGCGGCGTCACGAACGGTCCTCTGACGGCCCTCTCAAGTGCCGCCGCGGGTGGCAACGGTGTCTATAGCTATGGTGGGTCTGCGACCGCGGGTCTCTTCCCGACCAGCACCTATGATTCTGCGAATTACTGGGCCGACGTGGTCTTCCGGCCGCAACTCGCAGCATGATGAGTCGGCCGAAGTGACAGGCCGACTTCGGATGCAATGAATGCAATGCAGGTTCTTGCCGCGGCAAGCCGTCGTCGCAAATGCCACACACAAGCGTGCCGGCGTCGATATGTATGCGCTGCCGCATTCCGCATATTGGTCTTTTCCAGTACAGCGCACAGCCGAGGTCGAGTTGAGGATCAACTCGACGGCTTCCGGTTTGACCTCCGCCTTGAGTGGGCGCAATTCGCGAAAGGGCCATTTCTGGCTTGCCAGGCGCCCGCGCCATGTGGGTCTGCTGTCGGCTGCCGGAGCGGAATGTCGGACGGCAGGTTGTCGGAGACCATGTTCAATTGCCTGTAGGATCGCGATACGACGGGATCTCGCCGGGATCGGCGAACAGAACGTTGTCGTATTCGTATGATCCTGAATATCCAGGCGGACCATACCAGGGTGATCGATCAGATCATCGACTTGCAATATATTTAAATGCTATTATATTGGCATTAATTCCCACATAATGCGGTTAGGTCATAATATGTTCGCATTTAACATGTCGTCCCCGATGGAAGTTATTCGAGGCTTGGCGGAAAGAATGAAGCGCCGGCGGATCGAGCACGGACTGACCCAGCGGGAACTTGCGGCAAGATCGAATGTCTCGTACGGGTCGTTGAGACTATTTGAAGAAAGTGGGAAAATCTCCCTCGAGAGTCTCGTGAAAATCGCCTTCGCCCTTGAGGCCGAGGCTGAGTTCGAGCGATTGTTTCCGAGTCGGCCGCCGCAAAATATCGATGATGTCGTTGATCGTCCTCTTAAGCAGCGGGTGCGCAGGAAATGAAGTTCAAACCAGTCCAGCAGATGAGCGTCTGTCTGAATCTCGAAGGGAATGAGAAGAAGCTCGGCACGCTCGCTTGGAGCGGCAAGGAACGGAAGGCCTACTTCGAGTACTCGGCAGAGTTTCTCGCAGCGCCCCTTTTGATTTCGCCATTCCATATGATGGCCGCCACTGGATTGATTGCCGCGCCTCGCGATCCGTTTGACGGGCTCCATGGGCTCTTCAACGACAGCCTGCCTGATGGTTGGGGTCGTCTATTGCTTGACCGCCGTTTCCAGCGAGCGGGCATCGACTATACGCAGCTCACTCCCATCGACCGTCTCTCGGCGGTGGGAAGAACGGGAATGGGCGCGCTGACATACGTTCCCGATTTGCCGGACGATCGGAAACAACCGACCGACGCTGACCTCGACTGGTTCGCTGATCAAGTGGAGTTGGTACAGACAGAAATGGACGTCGCTGACATCGATAGCTTGCAGGGCGCGCAAGGTGGATCAGCGGGTGCACGACCAAAGATCATGATCGGCTTCAACAAGGCCGAGAATAGCTGTGTTTTGGACTACGGCCGGCCGTTGGATCCGGGATTTGAAAGATGGATGGTCAAAGCGCCCAGTTCTAACGATCCGGGGGAGATCGGTGCCGAAGAAAAAGCCTATGCGCTCATGGCGGTAGCTGCAGGGCTGGAGATGGCCGACACCCAGCTATTCGACACCCGGAAGGGAAGGCGGCTTTTTGCGACGAAGCGTTTTGACAGGATACCCGCCGGTAGGCTTCACATGCACACGGCAAGCGGTCTGTTGAATGCCAGCCATCGCGAGGCCTCTCTCAACTATGAGCAACTTCACAAGCTTACCCATATGATGACCCGCGACGCCGCAGAAGTCCTCAAGATGTTTCGAAACATGGTGTTCAATGTATACGCCAAGAATCGCGACGACCATGCGAAGAACCACGCATTCCTTATGGACGGGAATGGTCGTTGGTCATTAGCACCTGCATACGATCTTACATTTTCGTCCGGACCAGGCGGAGAGCACAGCGCGGCAATAGCTGGGGAAGGTAGAAACCCTGGCATGTCTCACCTCTTGGCGGTCGCCAGAGGGGCTTCGATCTCGGATCAAGATGCTCGGTATGTTATAGAGCAGGTGCGAACGGCCGTAGACCGGTGGCCGCAGTTTGCTGACAAAGTCCAGCTATCCAAGTCCCGTACTGCTGAACTCGACAAGTTCTTGAACGGCAATCGGCCGGCTCAGACACTTCGCGTGCACTACGATCGGAATGACGATTGCATTTCCAGGCCAACACGAGCGGCCGAAAATCGTAAGCGATGATGATACGGGTGGCTTCTGTCAGGCGAATTGACCGTGAGCGCGACGAACAGCCCACTGCTTTCGGCGTTGACGGGATCGCAATAGTACTTTCTTTCAGAACTTCTGTTTTGCCCGCTTCGGCATAAAGTAGGTTCGGATATTGACGAGTGCTTCGGCGACGTCAGTAGCATCCTGGCGGGTCGCTTTCCGCTTTGTCTCGCCGAGCCTGCGGATGGGCGCGATGATATCGCCAGTCCCGGCATGACCTCGAAGAACCGGCTGCCAAAGCCTCGGCGCGTATCCTGTTCCCAACAAAAAGCAGAGGTCCCAGTCGAACGGATCAAAGGTCTGATCATCGATCTGGGTGAACCTGGGCCKGTGGTCTTTCGGTGTTTCGGAAAGGCTCGCCGAGATGCGRTTATACTCCGCAACGATCGTCTGCACGGCCCGATGTTCGGTTGTCTCCATCGGCAGGTTCAGGGCATCCGGACCGGTCAGTTCCGGGATCCATTTGCGTGGGTCGATGAACTTCGGGCCGATGATGAGAGCCGTAAGATAACCATCCAGACCGCTCATTGACCAGATTGGCGATGCTGGACGACGTGCCCTGATAAACGCCTCGAACGCCTGATCATCAAGCTTCGGTCGTGCGGTCGTCTCTTGGCTGGTCTGCGTCATGCCGCCCGTCGCTCCTGCTCTGTCCTTGCCTCGCGCTCAGCCTTCCAGTTCCAAGGGAGGAGACTTTCCATCTCGCTGGCTTTTACTTTGCCCGCGATGATGCGTTCCAGCACATCGGCAAGCCAGACCTCGGGGTCCACACTGTTCAATTTACAGGTGTTGACGAGCGATGCGAGGACCGCGAAAGACTTTCCACCGCGCTCGCTGCCCACGAACAACGAGTTCTTTCTCGTCAGGGCCACGGATTTCATCGAACGCTCGACGACATTTGAGTCCACTTCGATCCGGCCATCCTCCAGGAAGGCTGCCAGTCCGCTCCAGTGGTTGAGCGTGTAGGTGACGGCTTTGCCCAGCGCCGATTTCGCCGACACCTCGTCGCTCAGTTCGGTGAGATGGACGTTCAGTTCTCTCATAACTGGAGCTGTCTCGCGACGCCTCGCTACGAGCCTGATATCGGCACTTTCGCCGCGCAGTCTCGCTTCGATCCGATAGATCTCGGCAATCCTGGCCAGGATCGACAGAGCCTCCGAAGAGCCGGTGAGCTTGACGACATCGACGAACTTGCGCCGGGCATGGGCAAGGCAGAACGCCAGCTGCAAGGGGGCGACATTGCTCTTTCCCCGGCGCTTGGCCATGGTCTTATAGGCTTGGTATCCGTCGACCTGAAGCACGCCGGCAAACGACGCCAATTGCCCCGCGATCTCGCGCGCACTGCGGCTTTCGGCAAAGATATAGGCAACCGCCGGCGGCGCAGGACCATTCCACGGCCGATCGTCGATCGCTTGCGCCCATAACTGGCAGACCTTGGTGCGTTTTCGCCCTGGATCAAGCCGCGGGAGCGGCGTCTCGTCACAAAACACCCTCGGCTGCAGGCGGATGAAGGCGAGTAGCTCGTCATAGAGAAGTTCTAGCCACCAGGCGACCCGCGTCACCCAGGCCCCGAGCGTGCCTCGATCGATGATCACGCCGCAGGAGGCCAGCATCTGCGCCTGGCGATGCAGCGGCAAATGCCAGGCGAACTTCGAGACGGCAACATGCGCGGCAAACGCCGTGGTCACCATGCCACCGTCCATCACGCGCGCTGGTGCCGGCGCCTGCACAACAACGCTTTCGCAAGCCCGGCATGCATAGCGCGGCCGGATCGTCCGCTTCACCCGGACAACCGCAGGCACGATGTCGAGCGCCTCGCTGACATCCGTGCCGATGCAATGMAGYTCGAATGAGCAGCAGGGGCAGAGCTTGTTCTCCGGTTCGATGATCTCGTCATAACGCGGAAGGTGTTTGGGCAAACGGCCGATATTGCGGGCTGGCGATCGCCGTGCCTGCGTTTTGTCCTCGGCGACAGGCGCGACATCGTCATTGGCAGCAACGGGAATCTCATTGAGATCGCCAAAATCGAGCGCCACYTGCGTCGGGTGGAGCACCGTCATCTTCTCCGATTTCGGYCCAAAGAGTTGGCCCTCGAGGAAGGCAACGCGCGCTTTGAGATCGGCATTCTCTTCGTCGAGCGAGAGAATGATCCGGGTCAATYGCGCAGCATCCTGGGGCAAGGGATCGGGTCGAAGCGGCATGACAGACCCTACCATATGAGCCTGAATCTTCAAGCAAAACCAATAGGATCAGCCTGCTTTTGAGGGTTTCCTCACCGCGTTTCGTTTGACGCGCGTCCAGTCAATGCCGGCCAGCAAAAGCGAGAACTCCTGGGTACTCATCTGCATCGCGCCATCGCGGATCGGCGGCCAAACGAACTTGCCCGCCTCCAGCCATTTCGTTGCCAGGATCATGCCTGATCCGTCCCAGTAAATGCAGCGAAGTCGATCCAGACGCTTGGCGCGGAACACGAACACGTCGCCACAATAGGGATCGGCTGCAAGGGCTGACGCCACCAGCGCAACAAGGCCATTCATGCCGCGCCGGAAGTCGACAGGTTGCGTCGCAACCATGATCTTCACGCCATTTGGCGAACCTCCGATCACCGGCGCCCTCGCAACGCCGCCACCATCGCTTGTGCCAGCTCAGGCGCTACCGAGCCGATAACTGTCATGCGCGCGCCAGCAATCTCGATCTCAATCCGACCTGCGGCGAAGTGGGCGGCATCCGACGGCAAGCTTCCGGGAGGCGTTCGATCGCCAACCACCGTCACGGGCACGAACATCGCCTGCTGCGCGCAGGTCTTGGCAGAGCGACGAGAGGTTAGTCCAGCTTCCCGACGCCAGACGTTCAGCAAGCCGCGATTGACGCCCCAGCGCCGGGCAACGGCCGAGATGTTCACGTCAGGTTCTGCGCTTTCCGCAAGGATCCGCGCCTTCTCCTCGTCTGACCAATTCCGCCGCTGGCGCCGACCGGTGATCACCTCGATCCGACGATACTTTCCCTCATGCCTGGCTTCATGCATGCCTTCATCCATGACTTCAAGCATGGCATCAGCGCGATCTCCAACCATTCAATTCCGCTCCTTTCGATGA
>NZ_JBFTIN010000081.1:0-4795 GCF_056394785.1 Rhizobium sp. 10N414
GAAGAAGGCATGACGATGCTCTGCGTGACGCACGAAATGGGCTTTGCGCGTCAGGTCGCCAACCGCGTCATCTTCATGGACCAGGGGCAGATCGTCGAGCAGAATTCGCCGGCCGAGTTCTTCGACAATCCGCAGCACGAACGCACCAAGCTGTTCCTCAGCCAGATCATTCACTAGGCTCTGCCCTCTCTGTTGGATTTCGCCGGATGTCCGACCGTGCGAACGAGATATCGCGCATATGCCTTCGTATATCGAGAAATTATAGCTGGCATCGAGAACATATATTTGTGCGATGGATCTGCGCCTTGATAAAACGCTGGCAGCATCGGGTAGGCGAGGATCGCGTGCCCGCCAAGGAGGAAAAGATGATCAAGCTGAACCAGAAGATCGAGCGCCCATCCAAGGACGAGATCGCCGCCATTGCCAAATTCTCGCCGGCTACAATCCACGAAGCACAGGGTCGCAAGGGTGCGCTTTCATCGCGCATAAAGCCGGTTGATCACGGCATGAAGCTTTGCGGCCCCGCATTTACCGTCAAGTGCGCGCCGCGTGACAACATCATGCTTCAGGTCGCAATCAACTACGCAAAGCCCGGCGATATCATCGTGGTTTCCGCCGGTGAATATGAGGAAGCCGGATCCTTCGGCGATGTGCTGGCAAACGCCTGCCTCGCTAAGGGAATTGGCGGTCTCGTCACTGACACCGGCGTACGCGACACGGTTCAGCTCCGCGAGCTTGGCTTCCCGGTCTTCTCCTTGAGCGTTTGCATCAAGGGGACAGTGAAAGAAACGCTTGGAGCAACCAACGAACCGATCACCATTGGGGATGAAATCGTCAATCCAGGTGACATCATTGTCGGTGATGCTGACGGCCTCGTTGTCGTCAGGAAGAATGAGGCACTGGATGTCGCCAAGCTGTCGCAGGCACGCGAAGACGCCGAAGCCGGCTACATTGCCGCCTACAAGGCTGGAAAGTCAGTCGTGGAGGTGTCCAATCTCGAGGCCGTGCTGAAGGCCAAGGGCCTGGTCGTGGATGCCTGAGCCCTGGTGGTGGTGTGGAGCAAGAAATGACCTATCCGCTCTTCGATCTTTCTGGGAAGAGGGTCCTTGTAACAGGCTCTTCACAGGGCATAGGGCTGGCATTGGCGAGGGGACTCGCCGAGCACGGCGCGACCCTTGTCCTGAACGGGAGAGATAAGGAAAAGCTGGCTGCGGCCGCGAGCGATCTCGGCAATTCGGGACATCAAGTCGTAACCGCTGACTTCGATGTCACCGACCCCACGGCTGTTGAACAAGGCGTTGAGAAAATCGAGCGTGATATCGGGGCGATCGACGTCCTCGTGAACAATGCCGGCATGCAGTTTCGCACGCCACTCGAGGACTTTCCGGCTGACCGCTGGGAGCAGTTGCTGAGGACGAATATCTCCAGCGTGTTCTATGTCGGCCAAGCTGTTGCACGCTACATGATCAAGCGCGGCGGCGGCAAGATCATCAATATTGCCTCCGTCCAGAGCGAACTCGCTCGTCCCGGAATTGCGCCCTACACGGCGACGAAAGGTGCAGTGAAGAACCTGACGCGTGGGATGTGTGCCGACTGGGCCAAATATGGTCTTCAGGTCAACGCAATCGCACCGGGGTACTTCAAGACACCGCTCAATCAGGCGCTCGTCGACAATGCCGAGTTTTCTGCCTGGCTTGAAAAGCGCACGCCGGCCGCCCGTTGGGGCAATGTCGATGAGCTCGTCGGCGCCGCTGTTTTCCTTTCAAGCAAGGCTTCCTCCTTTGTGAACGGACACACGCTTTATGTCGACGGCGGCATCACAACTTGTCTCTAGTGCAAAGCTCGGCCCCCTCGTCGTGATGGGGGTGTCGGGATGCGGCAAGACCTCGGTCGGCAAATTGCTTGCCTCCCAGCTCGGCTATCACTTCATCGAAGGCGATAGCCGGCACCCTCTAGCAAACGTCGAAAAGATGAGGGCCGGCATCGCCCTTGACGATGGCGACCGCTGGCCGTGGCTCGAGAACCTCGGGGACGAACTGAAAGCCAGCACGGAAACGGTCATCTCATGTTCGGCGCTCAAGCGCTCTTATCGCGATCTCTTGAGGCTGCGGGCCGCCGGACCTGTGACCTTTGTCTTCCTTCAGGGGTCGCGCGCAACGCTGGCGGAACGACTGGCTGCCCGCAAGGGACACTATATGCCGCTTTCGCTTCTCGACAGCCAGTTGCAGACACTGGAACTGCCGGGCGCCGAACGCGACGTCATCACCATCGAAATTGATCAGCCGGTCGAGCGGATCGCCTCGACCGCCATCGCACACGCTGCAACGATGACCTATCGGCGTGGCGATATAACAATCTGACGGAGGAAGCCATGTCCAAGCCCGAAATCCTACTCGCTGGCCCTTATCCGCAATGGGATATGGTCGATCTTGAGGACCGCTATGTGGTTCACAAGCTCTACGAGGCTACCGATCGCGAGGCATTCGTCAAAGAGGTGGGTGGGAATATCCGCGCCATCGCCACGCGCGGTGAACTCGGCGCCTCCGCGGAGCTGATGCGGAGCCTTCCGAAGCTCGAAGTTGTGTCGGTGTATGGCGTCGGCACGGACGCGGTCAATCTTGCTCATGCGCGTGACCATGGCATTCGTGTCACCAACACGCCCGATGTGTTGACGGATGACGTTGCGGACATCGCGCTCGGACTGCTGCTGGCTACCGCGCGCCATATGCCGCAAGCGGATGTCTTCGTACGATCCGGGCAGTGGGGAAAGACGGTGATGCCGCTCGTCACCCGTGTCACCGGCAAGCGTCTGGGAGTTATTGGTATGGGGCGCATCGGCCAGGCGATCGCCAGCCGGGCTGCCGCGTTCAACTGCGACATTCGCTACTTCTCGCGCAACCCGCAGCCGCAGGTATCTTACCAGCACGAACCCGACCTCATTGCATTGGCCAGTTGGGCGGAGTTCCTCGTCGTCATTGTTCCGGGCGGGGATGCCACGAAGAACATCATCAATGGGACAGTGCTCGAAGCGCTCGGACCAGAGGGTATTCTCATCAACGTGTCGCGCGGATCGACTGTCGATGAAGACGCGCTCATAACGGCCCTCCAAAATAGGACGATCAAGGCCGCCGGCCTGGATGTCTTTTATAACGAGCCTAAGATCGATCCACGCTTCGTGGAACTCGACAATGTCGTGCTGCAGCCGCATCACGGGTCGGGTACCGTTGAAACCCGCAAGGCCATGGGCCAGCTCGTGCGTGACAATCTTGCCGCGCATTTCGCCGGCCAATCTCTGCCGACGCCCGTTTTGTGAGGACAAGGTGATGAAAGCAGTCGTCATTCACGCAGCAAAGGATCTCCGGGTCGAGGAGTTCGAGGTCGAGGCGCTTGGGCCCGGACAGGTAGAGGTCGCCATCGAGGCCGGCGGCATTTGCGGTTCCGACCTCCACTATTACAATCACGGCGGCTTCGGGACGGTCCGTGTCCGGGAGCCAATGATCCTCGGGCACGAGGTGGCAGGAACGATCAAGGCTTTGGGCGCGGGGGTCTCGACCTTTGCCGTCGGCGATCGGGTCGCCGTATCACCCAGTCGCCCGTGCAACACCTGTGAATATTGCCTGCGTGGCGAGCAGAACCACTGCCTGAACATGCGGTTCTACGGCTCCGCCATGCCGATGCCGCACATCCAGGGTGCATTCCGCCAGCGGCTGGTTGCCGAAGCCTGGCAGTGCCACAAGGTTGCCGATGGCATCTCGATCAACGAAGCCGCCATGGCCGAGCCCTTCGCTGTGACACTCCACGCCGTCAACCGCGCCGGCCCACTCATCGGCAAACGCGTTCTCGTCTCGGGCTGCGGCCCGATCGGGGCGCTGGCGATCATCGCGGCACGTGCTCACGGTGCCCGTGAAGTCGTCGCTACCGACGTTATGGACGCAGTCCTGCACAAGGCTTCGGAAATTGGTGCAGATCGCGTCATCAACGTTGCCAATCATCCGGAAGAACTCTCGGCTTACTCAGCGAACAAGGGATACTTCGACGTCCAGTTCGAGGCGTCGGGCAATGAGCGGGCAGTCCGTTCCGGCCTTGAGGTCCTTCGTCCGCGTTCCACGCTTGTCCAGCTTGGCCTGGGCGGGGATGTTTCAATCCCGCAGAACATGGTGGTCGCCAAGGAAATCGAGATGAAGGGGACATTCCGGTTCCATGAGGAGTTTGGTCTGGCCGTCGTTCTGATCAACCAGCGTCGAGTCGATCTGAAGCCGCTTCTAACAGGCACATATCCGATAGAGGACGCCGTCAGTGCATTCGAAGCTGCCGGTGACCGCGCGAAATCGATGAAGGTTCAACTCGCGTTCTGACGCTGACAGCATCAAGGTAGAGACGTTATGGAAAAGGCAGAAATCGGGCTGATCGGCCTTGCGGTCATGGGTTCCAACCTGGCGCTCAACATCGCGGAGAAGGGCAACAAGATTGCTGTCTTTAACCGTACACCTGAGAAAACGGACGAATTCTACGAAAGCGCCGGCGATCTGAGGAAGCAGATCATTCCCTGCAAGACGATCGAGGAGTTCGTCGAAGCGATCCGCCCGCCGCGTCCGATCATCATCATGATCAAGGCCGGTGAGGCCGTCGATCAGCAGATGGAAGCGCTGCGCCCGCATCTTTCCAAGGGCGACATCATGATCGATGCCGGCAACGCCAACTTCCGCGACACGATCGCCCGTTTCGACCGCCTGAAGAACACCGACCTCACCTTCATCGGCATGGGTGTCTCGGGTGGTGAAGAGGGTGCACGCCA
>NZ_JBFTIN010000082.1:0-4717 GCF_056394785.1 Rhizobium sp. 10N414
GAGCCAAACCTGGGGTGGCCCAGCAAGTGGCAGCAAATGCCGGTCGCTGGTGGCGCAACAGCGGCAAGCTCCTTAACGCCAACCTGGGGTGGCCCAGCAAGTGGCAGCAAATGCCGGTCGCTGGTGGCGCAACAGCGGCAAGCTCCTTAACGCCACCCTCACCATTAGATGGGCTGACCAACTTGGAATGCCCAGGCTCGTCTAACCTCAATCTCTCGAACCGTCCGGTGCGGACCGCATGCCGGGTGGTGTGGCAGGGGTGCGATCACATCGAGCGCCGCCTATGCCGATTGAGTTCGATTTTGCAAGGGCTCAGCTCAGCAGCGGTAGGCCTTGCTCCATACCGTAGCCCAGCCGAACATGGGCATCGTCGAAGCTGAGCCAGAAGAAACGGAACAGGATTGGACCCCCGCCGCTGAACGGCGTCATTTCGCGATGCAGCCAGGTGGAGGGCTGCTCACCTTCAAGCGGAATGTGGAAGTAATGTCGCCGGTGGCAGACGTCGCTGCCATCCTTGTAGAAACGGTAGTCATTGACAACCAGCGGGGCGAGGGGTGTCTTAGACAGGATTCCCGTTTCTTCCGAAAACTCTCGAAGGGCTGCCGCGGCGATATCTTCGCCAGCTTCTACCGTGCCGCCCGGAACCTGAAGCTCGATCTCCGGAAAGTCCGGCTCATCGAAAACCAGCAGCCGATCGCGCCAGGTTGCATAGATCAGCACCTTGAGCGCATCCGGCTTCATCGTTGCCTCAGCTGAAGCGGATGATCGCGACTTCGCCGTCGACGGCGCCCTGATAGGCGGAGGCGTGAGGCTCCTCGGACGGCACTTCGGTCAGCATGCCGATCTGGTCGAGGTCGGCCTCGATGAAACCTTCTTCCGCAAGCGCATTCAGAGCCTCGCGCACGGCGCTGTCGTCGTCGGCGGCCTTGAGCATGATATGGAGATCGACGCCCTCGCTGTTGTCGGACTCATAGCCCTTGCCGATGATGATGAAGACCATCGGGCCTTCGGAAATGTTGTCGTTGTCGGGGGCGGTGATCATCGGATGTCCTTCGATTCGAGATTTGAATCTGATTTCATGCGTTTAGCGTCTGCAATCGGTGATTCCATAGCCGCTTTTTACTGCAATGCTCAAGTTTATCTTGCTGTGCAGCAGCGAATGCGCCTAGAAGCTCCAAAAGAGCGCGTAGTGGCCGGGTTTCAAGGCGTTTGGCCTAAGTTTATTTCTTAACGGCCTTGACGAGACGACGGGAAACCAGTAGTACCCGCGCCATCCGGACCCATGTGAGGCATGGCCATTCGGGGCGACGCGCCCCGGAGATCACCTCAAACAAGGTTCGAAACGCACGTTGAAGATATGATGCCTGCACGCATGACGCATGTCTTTTGCGTCCTCTGCTCTCAGTGGTCCATCTGCGAAAGCGGATCGGGCCACGTTTTGCGCATTGAGACAAGCGTGTGATCTTGCCGGAGACGGCGCGAGTTACGCCCGCAAGGGATTGAGATATAAACGTAAGGGATGGTTGAATGCCTACCGTAAACCAGCTTATCCGCAAGCCGCGTCAGGCGAACGTAAAGCGTAATAAGGTTCCTGCCCTGCAGGAGAACCCGCAGAAGCGCGGTGTTTGCACCCGCGTCTACACGACGACGCCGAAGAAACCGAACTCGGCTCTGCGTAAGGTCGCAAAGATCCGCCTGACCAACGGCTTCGAAGTCATTGGTTACATCCCCGGTGAAGGCCACAACCTTCAGGAACACTCTGTCGTCATGATCCGCGGCGGCCGTGTTAAGGACCTTCCGGGTGTTCGTTACCACATCATCCGCGGCGTTCTCGATACCCAGGGTGTCAAGAACCGCAAGCAGCGCCGTTCGAAGTACGGTGCGAAGCGTCCGAAGTAATTCGGCTTTGAAATCCCGGCGCTGCGCGAGGTCCTCCGCGTGGTAGAGCGCCTTTAACAATTGAAGAGACGAGAAGTATGTCCAGACGTCACAGAGCAGAAAAGCGCGAGATCAACCCGGACCCGAAGTTCGGCGATCTGGTTGTTACCAAGTTCATGAATGCAATCATGCTTGACGGCAAGAAGTCCGTCGCTGAAAGCATTGTCTACGGCGCATTTGACTCCGTACAGGGCAAGTCCAAGCAGGAGCCGCTCGGCGTGTTCCATCAGGCTCTGGACAACGTTGCTCCGCACGTTGAAGTCCGTTCGCGCCGTGTTGGTGGTGCAACCTACCAGGTTCCGGTTGATGTTCGTCCGGAGCGCCGTCAGGCCCTGGCCATCCGCTGGCTGATCGCTGCCGCGCGCAAGCGCAACGAAACGACCATGATCGACCGGCTGTCGGGCGAGCTTCTCGATGCATCCAACAACCGTGGTTCCGCGGTCAAGAAGCGCGAAGACACGCACAAGATGGCTGACGCCAACCGTGCGTTCTCGCATTATCGCTGGTAATCCCGAACGGGTTCGAAAGGCAGTCCACAATGGCTCGCGAATATAAAATTGAAGACTACCGAAATTTCGGTATCATGGCGCACATCGACGCCGGCAAGACGACGACGACTGAGCGTATCCTTTACTACACCGGCAAGTCGCACAAGATCGGCGAAGTGCACGATGGCGCGGCCACGATGGACTGGATGGAGCAGGAGCAGGAGCGTGGTATCACGATCACCTCCGCTGCCACCACGACCTTCTGGAAGGGCCGTGACGGCAAGATGCGCCGCTTCAACATCATCGACACCCCCGGCCACGTCGACTTCACCATCGAAGTCGAGCGTTCGCTGCGCGTTCTCGACGGTGCGATTGCTCTTCTCGACGCCAACGCCGGTGTTGAGCCGCAGACGGAAACCGTCTGGCGCCAGGCTGAGAAGTACAATGTTCCGCGCATGATCTTCTGCAACAAGATGGACAAGACCGGTGCGGACTTCTACCGCTCCGTCGAGATGATCAAGACCCGTCTCGGCGCAACGGCTGTCGTCATGCAGCTGCCGATCGGCGCAGAAAGCGACTTCAAGGGCGTTGTCGACCTGATCGAGATGAACGCTCTCGTCTGGCGCGATGAATCGCTCGGCGCCCAGTGGGATGTCGTCGAAATCCCGGAAGACATGAAGGTCAAGGCTGAAGAATATCGCGAAAAGCTGATCGAGACCGTTGTCGAGATCGACGAAGCCGCGATGGAAGCCTACCTCGAAGGCACCATGCCCGACAACGATCAGATCCGCGCGCTCGTCCGTCGCGGCACGATCGACGTCAAGTTCCACCCGATGTTCTGCGGCACCGCCTTCAAGAACAAGGGCGTTCAGCCGCTGCTCGACGCCGTTGTCGATTACCTGCCGTCGCCGCTCGATATTCCGGCGATCAAGGGCATCGACTTCAAGACGGAAGCCGAAATCGAGCGTCACGCTGACGACTCCGAGCCGCTTTCGATGCTCGCATTCAAGATCATGAACGACCCGTTCGTCGGTTCGCTGACCTTCGCACGCATCTATTCCGGCAAGCTCGAAAAGGGTTCGTCGGTTCTGAACACCGTCAAGGACAAGCGCGAGCGCGTCGGCCGTATGCTGCAGATGCACTCGAACTCGCGTGAAGACATCGAAGAAGCCTTCGCAGGTGATATCGTTGCTCTCGCTGGTCTCAAGGAAACCACTACGGGTGACACGCTCTGCGATCCGTTGAAGCCTGTTATTCTCGAGCGCATGGAATTCCCCGAGCCGGTCATCCAGATCGCGATCGAGCCGAAGTCCAAGGGCGACCAGGAAAAGATGGGCCTCGCGCTCAACCGCCTGGCTGCTGAAGACCCGTCCTTCCGCGTCAAGACCGACCAGGAATCCGGCCAGACGATCATCGCCGGCATGGGCGAACTTCACCTCGACATCATCGTCGACCGCATGCGTCGCGAATTCAAGGTTGAAGCAAACGTCGGTGCTCCGCAGGTTGCCTACCGCGAAACCATCACGCGCCAGCACGAAGAAGACTACACGCACAAGAAGCAGTCCGGTGGTACCGGTCAGTTCGCGCGCGTCAAGATCGTCTTCGAACCGAACCCGGATGGCGAAGACTTCAAGTTCGAGTCCAAGATCGTCGGTGGTGCAGTTCCGAAGGAATACATTCCGGGCGTTCAGAAAGGTATCGAAAGCGTTCTGTCTTCCGGTCCGCTGGCTGGCTTCCCGATGCTCGGCGTCAAGGCGACGCTCATCGACGGTGCCTTCCACGACGTCGACTCGTCGGTTCTGGCGTTCGAAATCGCTTCGCGTGCTTGCTTCCGTGAAGCAGCCAAGAAGGCCGGCGCTCAGCTCCTCGAGCCGATGATGAAGGTCGAAGTCGTCACGCCGGAAGATTACGTCGGTGACGTTATCGGTGACCTGAACTCCCGCCGTGGTCAGATCCAGGGCCAGGAAAGCCGTGGTATCGCCGTCGTCATCGCCGCCAACGTTCCGCTGGCGAACATGTTCAAGTACGTCGATAACCTGCGCTCCATGTCACAGGGCCGTGCTCAGTACACGATGACCTTCGATCACTACGCGCCGGTCCCGTCGAACGTCGCAACGGAAATCCAGGCAAAGTATTCCGGTCAGAAGTGACCGGAATACCAATTGACCGATAACAAGAATTAGATCCCTCACGGGACCTTAAAAGAGTGGAGAGCCCAAATGGCAAAGAGTAAGTTTGAGCGCAACAAGCCGCACGTTAACATCGGCACGATCGGCCACGTTGACCACGGC
>NZ_JBFTIN010000083.1:0-3598 GCF_056394785.1 Rhizobium sp. 10N414
CCCGCTCGCCCTGGTTGGCACCGCCTCATATCCGGTTCTTGTTCATCGGCCCGCAGTTTCGATCCACGCTTCCTCCCCACGGTCGGTCGCCCTTCCGCAGTTGCGCTTCTCTTCGTTCGCCGTGACCAGCTTACGGTGGGACTTCCACCCACAAGAATGCGCCCATGCTGGGCGCACAAAAAGAACCCGCTCCCAAGGAAGCGGGTTAGTTGATGACGTGGAAAGGTGGGTCTGAACTAGAGCGTTCAAGTCCTGCCAAAAAACGCGCAGCGAGTTGCCGGGTTCCGGTACGCCAGCGAACCAATCGTGAAAAAAACCCGCCGAAAGGATGGCGGGGTTGAATGGGGGTCAGTGTAGGAAGGGGAATCGAACAACTCGCGTTCTCAGTTCCCCTGACTCCCCGCCGCGCGCGTCTAGGCCGACAGCTCTTTCGCTTGCGCATTAATCTTTTCGTAAGCATCGTCGAACGGATCACGCATTGCCACAAGAGGCGAGGCGCCGAGAAGAAGGAGGGCTTTCAGATGCTTCCAGCCGCCCTCCTCGCCCAGTACCGTCGCATAGGATGTCATCGGCTCGCGTACCTCACCAGCGTGCAGGCATTCGTATTCCGCGAAGTTTGCGAAATTGTCGCGATTGCTGTCCGAGGGGTGGAAGGTCTCTGCCGCAGCGCCTTCAGCACGGTGTCGATGCCGCTTACGTGGAGTCAGGTGAAGACGGACCTGGATCCGAAGCGGTTCACCATCCGAACGGTGCCGGCGCTGCTCGCAAAGACGAGCGCCTGGCAGCATTATTGCGACGGACAGCGATCGCTCGAACGGGCGATCAAGCGGCTGGCCAAGTCGATGAAGCAAGCTGCCTGAACGCGCATTCGGTGAACCACCGTAGGGCCGATCGAGTTCGTTGGGGGCGAACGGCGTTCAGAAAGCCCGGTCTCTTGCTACTGCTCAAGCTTGCCATCGTCAACGCGGTGGCGGATATGATCTTCGATGATTTCGCCGATAAAGCCGTTGATGGCGCCGCCCGGTCGGGGCGATTAATTCAATATCGCGCTACCAATGTTGCCGCTCGAATAAAACGCGCACCCGGTCAAGCTCGGTCGTAGGTAAAGGACGTCAGCAAGGAGGTTACGAAATTGCTCGCCCGTTCCTTGACGAGCACCTCGGTCCACTCATTGGTTCCTCGAAGTCTCAGATCGGTGTAAATGCTGTCTACTGCGGCCTCTACGATGCGTTTGATCTGCGCCTTGAAATTTGCCTCGCCGCCGGCATGGTACATATCACGGATAACCATGCGCAGGATTTCCTGGATGGCGATTTGCCATGACGTGTTGATCGCCTGAAGTTCGTTCGTATCCGGGGCCATCGGGCTCCCTTTCATCTCGAGTGCCCCACACGAACCCGCCATGCTGGCGGGTAGCGGCGTAGCGGCAACAGCTATCCTTTTCTTGCCTTGCGATTGGCATAGCGTCGGTCTCGGTCCGCCTTTCGCACCGCCTCATCTTCGATCACCCGCGCTATACGCGCGTTTTCGGCGATCGCCCGCGCTTCGGTTTCGGCGACTGCTGCAGCCTCGACGGCTGCCTGCCGCGCTGTCGCCTCAGTCTCGATACGCTTCTGCTCCTCAAGCTTGAGACGTTCGCGTTCAACACGCCGCTCTTCACGAGCGGTGGCAATGGCTGCGCGTTCGGCCTGCCTTGCGCTTCTGGCTGGTTCTGCTGCGGCCCTTGCCGATCGGTAGGCGTTCAGGAGAGCAGCTTTGGCGTCAGCGGATGCGGCACGGCGCTCGGAAACTTCGTTTTTTCTGGCGTTCTTCATTCTTATCCCAATAGTGAGTGCAGCAGAGATCAGCGCGCCTTGGCGCGTTTGGCGATGAGGTTGGGTGTCGCCGACATGCTGTCGGCCAGCGCCTTTGCAAGACGTGCCTCTCGAAGTCGAAGAGTTTTGGCATCCCTGGCCTGGGCAACGAAATCCAGCTCTTCTGCAGCGTTGTTTTTGGAGAAGAACTGCGTCTGGACGTTGCTGAAGGCGATCTCCGCCTGCTGGCGGGATTTGCTGTGTGCTTCTGTCATTGGAACCTCGACTGGGTCGGCTTAGCAGCCGGAACAAAAAAGGCCAGGCAAAACGCCTGGCCTTGGTGAAACAGCTTCCGGCAGTGCCAGTACATCCGTGGTCAAAGGGAAGCAGATCTCAATTTCTATTCGGACTGCAGATTGGTAGCAGACATCTTGCCCGACTTGTTGTCGCGCTCGAGCTCGAAGCCGATCTTCTGGCCTTCGACGAGTTCACGCATTCCGGCGCGCTCGACAGCCGAGATGTGCACGAATGCGTCTGCGCCACCGTTATCAGGTTGGATGAAGCCGAAGCCCTTGGTGGAATTGAACCAT
Organism: Rhizobium sp. 10N414; assembly: GCF_056394785.1. Classification (NCBI taxonomy): domain Bacteria; kingdom Pseudomonadati; phylum Pseudomonadota; class Alphaproteobacteria; order Hyphomicrobiales; family Rhizobiaceae; genus Rhizobium; species Rhizobium sp. 10N414. The sequence goes on from NZ_JBFTIN010000083.1 coordinate 2,384, forward strand.
TTTACTGTGCCAGTGGTCATGATGAACCCTTTCAAAGCATAGATGGAGGAACCGCGCAGCCCATGCTGCGCAGGCGGAAACCGACTGTTTTTGAAAGGGAAGTTCGCTTAAAGCGCGGTGCCAATCGCGCGGTAGACAAAGCTCGGCAAGCAAAAGATCGATGGCGCATTCATAAGGGACTTAAATTGCCGAGTCAACGATTAGTTTTTGTCGCGACGAATATTCGCATTAAGGTTGTGACTCCCTAGCCGTTGCGTTCGGCAGCCTCCGCCCTTCTCAACGGGGAGCGGCGAGCCGCCCAACAGCCTGCAATCAAGCTCAAGCACTCGCCGCGCGCCCCCGCGAAGCGTTGCTGTCACCTGCGGATAATTGATGCAACTACCACGCCCCAGGGTGTGTGCTATAATGCGAGCGTCCGACTTGACCATATAGGTTTTTTCGACGCTCCTGCCGAGTCATGGCTTGCGCTTGAGGTTTCGGCCCTGAGGGCGCAATCCCCCACATCATCACGTCTCGGCGAGCGCAACAAAGAGCGGGGCAACCGACCCTGCCTAGATCCGTTAGTCTATGCTGTCAGCCGCGCCGTGCCAGCGACCGTGCGATGTCGACGATATCGTCGCGGCCAGCGGTTGGATCTTCTCTGTTCCAGGCAATGCCAAGCCCGATCCGGAAGTCGATCCCGCTTACCTTCTTCAGCTCAAAGCCGCGATTGGGAAGATCAAGCGTCCATTCCGGCGCAAAGCCGATGCCAAGCCCGGCAGAGACCAGCGACACCAGCGCATAGGTGTCGTCGCAGCTGAAGGCGATGTTGGCGGTGAGGTCGTATTCCGCAAACTTCTCATTGAAGTAGCGTTCCGTGAACGACAGGTTCTGCCGGTTGAAGGCGATGATCTTCTGAGTACGCAGATCGTCGATGCTGATCTCCTCCCTGGCGGCCAGCGGATTGGCGTGGCCAACCGCCAGGTAGTAGCGCTCATGCGCAAGCGAGACGAAGCGCAACGAGCCGATGTTTTCCACCGGCCGGATGAAGCCCAGATTAAGCTGGCCGGTCTCCAGGCCGCGGATGATCTCGCCGGTATTGCCAGAGGCGATGTGGATGCGGACATCGGGATACTTGCGGGCGATCTTGGCAAGGAAGGTTGGCAGCATGCCCATGGTGGCCGGGTAGATGCTGCCGATCCTGATCTGGCGGATGCGACTGCCGCCGGCTGCCCG
>NZ_JBFTIN010000084.1:0-3431 GCF_056394785.1 Rhizobium sp. 10N414
TCGTTGGAGCACCAGACCGTGACTTCCTTCGGGCCGTCCGCCGTGTGTCGCGTGGCGCGCGGAAAGCTGCCGCGGTGACGCTCAAGATCGGCAAAAACGCGATAGCGACCTTCGCTGTGAAGGCCATCCAGCTCGCTTTTGAAAAACGCCTCGAAATCCATGTCATGCTCCTTTATTCTGCAAGCAGCGATACACCGGCTCCCGAGCCCCGTATTTGATCTCCGTCAAGTTGCTGAACATCTCGCAGGCTCCGTGAGGAAGCACGGCAAAATTTGGAACGCGCCATGCTGTCGCGCCTTTTGTGCTGCCGGCCAGGCTTCGTGCAATCGGGGCGCTGAAGCGGTCTTCAAATATTTTCGATCACTCCGGGTCGGTTCGAGATGTTTGACCAGGATCAATTATCGAGGCGCAATCAGGCGCTATGGCTCGTGGCATGAGTTCATATTCAAACGTCGCAAAATACGTCAAAGGCCTCGCGCAGCCCACCCGGTTCGTCGAGATGTCAGATCGGGCAATCCCCGTTCTATCGGCACTGACGATGCTGTTCTTTCTGATTGGCCTTTACCTCGCCTTCAGTTCCGATGTGGACTACCAGCAAGGCGCGACTGTCAGAATAATGTATGTTCACGTTCCTGCGGCGTGGATGGCGATGCTGTGCTACACGGTCATGACGCTGAACGCCGTTGGATCGCTGGTCTGGCGACACCCTTTGGCAGACGTTTCAGCCCGCGTGGCAGCGCCTCTCGGCGCCGCGTTCACTTTCGTGTCCCTTGTCACTGGCGCGATCTGGGGTAAGCCGATGTGGGGGACCTGGTGGGTCTGGGACGCTCGGCTGACGTCCATGTTCGTGCTGTTCATCATGTACCTTGGTATACTGGCGATCAATCGCGCCGTTGACGAGCCGACGCGGGCTGCCCGCGTCTCCGCGGTTCTCATCATCGTCGGGTTCGTGAACATTCCGATCATCAAATTCTCGGTCGAGTGGTGGAACACACTCCACCAGCCCGCAAGTGTCCTGAGATTTGACGGGCCCGCTCTCGACATCGAATTTCTGCGACCGCTGCTGATCATGGGCCTCGCTTTTACCGCGCTCTTTGCGACGCTTTACGTCGCATCGATACGAAACGAGATCTGGCGAAGAAAGTTGATCTCTCATTACAGGCTCGCAGCAAGGGCCGCGTCACAAAGGGATAGTTGAGATGACGCATCAGGAGTATGTTTTCGTCGCTTACGCGCTGGCCTTCTCGGTGATGTTTGCGATGGCGGCGAAGGTTTGGATCACCAGCCGAAGCTACCGCCGACAGGTCGAGGCGCTCGCGGTCGTGCGTCGCCGGCCAAATCGCGAGGAACGCTAGGATGCGGAGTTACCTCGTAGCGGCAATCCCGCTCGTCGCATTCCTCGGAATCGCAAGTGCTGTGGGCAACGTGCTGTACCGGGAATCGGCCGACGGATACACTCCTTCTACACTCCCCTCCTCCCTTATCGGCCAACCACATCCACACGTGGATCTTCCGCCGCTCGCCGGTTCATCAACGCCAGGTCTGGCGGACGCCGGCATCCGGGGGCGGGTGACCGTCGTCAACATCTTCGCCTCATGGTGCATTCCATGCCGTCAGGAGCACCCGGTCCTGATGGAACTTGCCAAAGACACCCGCATCACCGTCGTTGCAATCAACTACAAGGACGCTCCCGAAAAGGCGTTGCCGTTTCTACGCGAGAACGGGAATCCTTTCGCCGCAATCGGGATCGATGCAAGAGGCAGGGCTTCGATCGACTGGGGCGTTTATGGTGTTCCGGAGACATTCGTCATCAACCGGGATGGACGCATCGTAGCCAAGCACGTTGGTCCACTCGACGCAGCTGCGCTTGCCAAAGATATTCGCCCGTTCTTGGACCAGGCCCTCGCAGGCGGGTGAAGTTCATCTTGACTTGCGACTCGCCTGGCCGATGTCCGATCTGTGGCCGCCACCCGAGCGCCAATCGGAACTTGCCATCTTTGACATCGGTCAAAGATTTCGTTCCGGTGCTGTCCTATATTGCTGTCGCGGGTCGGGCGATGCCCGTGTCAATGCTGGGAACTTGACAGAGGCTTGTTCGATTTCGGGGCGCGAAGCGAACAAGCCTCCTCGTCCCAACGGCTCCAGTAGAGGTGCCCTTCGCGACCGCTTCTCAAGATCATGTTTGCGAAACCAACCGACTGGTTGCTACTGAAGATCGATGTTAGCCCGAGGCAATGTCGGAGCGGTCTGCACTGTCGGGCGTGATGACATGCAGTCGGTCGCGATAGCCGCCGATTCCCAAGCTTTCGACAAGCGTGCGCACTGCCTTTCGCTTCAGATCCGATTCCAGGTGGCCGTCCAGGGTCACTTCGCCGTTCTTGACAGAGACTTGCACCCTTTGCGGCGTCAAACCGAGGTCGGACCTCAGACGCGTACGTACCGCCAGACGAATACTCTCATCCTCCCGAGGAAGTGTGGTCGGCGGCGCGTCGAGAATGATTGCCAGAATGTCGCGCCGGCTCACGATACCGACAAGTCGCCCGTTCTCAACGATGGGTAACCGCTTGATTCGGTGGGCCTGCAGGCTATCGGCGATGTCTGACACCTCGCTCTCCGGCAATGCGACAATGACGTCGGGAGACATGACATCTGCCACGGACCAGCCATGAGTGCGAATGTAGCGCTCAAGGTCAAGTTCCGAGGTGACTTCGGACACGCGAGATGACCGCAGCGAAACCCGGATTTCCCGCCGGAGGAGAAGATCGCCTTCCGTCAGCATACCACAAACGCGTCCCTCGTCGCTGACGACTGGCAGGCCGCTGATGTTGTTTTGAAGCATGACAGCGACTGCATGCCGCACACTAGCCGCCGGGCTGATTGAAACCACGTTGGTGGTCATTATGTCCTTGGCCTGCATCTCATGCCTCGCTCTTCCGGAATGCTGCTGGCACGACGGTAGAATGAGCAAAGCAGTTCAACATTGATCTCAGTCAAAGACCATCGCCATGCATAAGTCGGTCGAGTTTTTTCTCTTCCTCTTCGCTGAGGCGACTGCCGGTCGGCACCTCCACGCGACGCCGCGCGAAGACGATCAGCGACAGCCCGCCTGCGACGACGAGCAGGAGCGGCGCGCCCCACAAAAGGATCGTCTTCGTCTCGAAGCGCGGCTTCAACAGCACGAACTCGCCGTAGCGCGAGACGATGTAGTTCATCACCTGCTCGTTCGTATCGCCATCGGTCAGCCGCTCGCGCACCAGGAGGCGCAGGTCCTTCGCAAGCTCGGCATTGGAATCGTCGATCGACTGGTTCTGGCAGACCATGCAGCGCAGTTCGGCGGAGATCGCCCGGGCGCGCGCCTCGAGCGCCGGATCGGCAAGAACCTCGTCCGGATTGACGGCAAAGGCCGGCGCGGCCGACAGAACTATCGCTAT
>NZ_JBFTIN010000085.1:0-3193 GCF_056394785.1 Rhizobium sp. 10N414
TTGGTTGCGGGGGCAGGATTTGAACCTGCGGCCTTCAGGTTATGAGCCTGACGAGCTACCGGGCTGCTCCACCCCGCGCCAAGTGCAAAACCCTTTGGGTTTTGTCACGGTGCGTAAACTGCGAAGCAGTTTACGCTACTGCCCGAGCAAATTGCCGAAGGCGATTTGTCTCGTGTAAGGGACGCACTGCATGTTTCCGGGCCCATTATAGCAGAAAGGCCGCTTTGTGGGCGGCCCTTTTGATCGGCTTGGGGCCGTTTTCGTGATGAGAAGATTATCTTTGTTTCACATGCAGCTTTCGAATGTCTTCGACATTCGGCGCATGTGTTGTTGCGTTTAGCAGACCTGGCAGCGACCGACTCTCCCGCGTCTTAAGACGAAGTACCATAGGCGCTGGGGCGTTTCACGGCCGTGTTCGGAATGGGAACGGGTGCAGCCGCCCCGCCATAACCACCAGGTCAGCGAAGCGCAACAAWTGAGAAGCTGGTGCAGTTTTCACTGCGTTTGAACACGTCTTGCATCATCTCCCGACACGTCTGTGTCGGAGATGAGCATTGATCAATGAGAACGATCAAGCCAATCGAGCTATTAGTACCGGTAAGCTTCACACATTGCTGCGCTTCCACACCCGGCCTATCAACGTGGTCGTCTTCCACGGCTCTGATAGGGAATACTCGTTTTCAGGTTGGTTTCCCGCTTAGATGCCTTCAGCGGTTATCCATTCCATATGTAGCTACCCTGCTATGCCCTTGGCAGGACAACAGGTCCACCAGAGATATGTCCATCCCGGTCCTCTCGTACTAGGGACAGATCCTGTCAATATTCCTACACCCACGGCAGATAGGGACCGAACTGTCTCACGACGTTCTGAACCCAACTCACGTACCGCTTTAAATGGCGAACAGCCATACCCTTGGGACCTGCTCCAGCCCCAGGATGCGATGAGTCGACATCGAGGTGCCAAACAACCCCGTCGATATGGACTCTTGGGGGTCATCAGCCTGTTATCCCCGGCGTACCTTTTATCCGTTGAGCGATGGCCCTTCCACACGGGACCACCGGATCACTATGACCGACTTTCGTCTCTGCTCGACTTGTCAGTCTCGCAGTCAGGCGGGCTTATGCCATTGCACTCGACGACCGATTTCCGACCGGTCTGAGCCCACCATCGCGCGCCTCCGTTACTCTTTCGGAGGCGACCGCCCCAGTCAAACTACCCACCATACACTGTCCCGGATCCGGATAACGGACCGCGGTTAGACATCCATGACGATAAGGGTGGTATTTCAAGGATGGCTCCACAGAAACTGGCGTCCCTGCTTCAAAGCCTACCACCTATCCTACACATGCCGACACGAATGCCAGTGTAAAGCTATAGTAAAGGTGCACGGGGTCTTTCCGTCTGACCGCAGGAACCCCGCATCTTCACGGGGAATTCAATTTCACTGAGTCTATGTTGGAGACAGCGGGGAAGTCGTTACGCCATTCGTGCAGGTCGGAACTTACCCGACAAGGAATTTCGCTACCTTAGGACCGTTATAGTTACGGCCGCCGTTTACTGGGGCTTCGATTCAAAGCTTGCACCTCTCCTCTTAACCTTCCAGCACCGGGCAGGCGTCAGACCCTATACGTCGTCTTGCGACTTCGCAGAGCCCTGTGTTTTTGATAAACAGTCGCTACCCCCTGGTCTGTGCCACCCCACTTCACTTGCGTAAAATGGGGTCACGCTTCTTCCGAAGTTACGCGTGCAATTTGCCGAGTTCCTTCAACATAGTTCTCTCAAGCGCCTTGGTATACTCTACCTGACCACCTGTGTCGGTTTCGGGTACGGTCTATACGGTGGAGCTATTTCCTGGAACCGCGTCCCTGCRAGATCAATCCAATAAGACCTCACAAGTTGAGCAATCCGTCACTACCACCAGGCCCACGAATATTAACGTGGTTCCCATCGACTACGCGTGTCCGCCTCGTCTTAGGGGCCGGCTAACCCTGCTCAGATTAACTTTAAGCAGGAACCCTTGGTCTTTCGGCGAGAGGGTCTCTCACCCTCTTTATCGTTACTCATGTCAACATTCGCACTTCCGATACCTCCAGGAGCCCTCACGGGTCTCCCTTCATCAGCTTACGGAACGCTCCGCTACCACGTGTATTGCTACACATCCTCAGCTTCGGTGCATGGCTTCAGCCCCGTTACATTTTCGGCGCAAAGACCCTTATTTAGACCAGTGAGCTGTTACGCTTTCTTTAAATGATGGCTGCTTCTAAGCCAACATCCTGGTTGTTTTGGGATCCTCACATCCTTTCCCACTTAGCCATGACTTGGGGACCTTAGCTGGAGGTTAGGGTTGTTGCCCTTTTCACGACGGACGTTAGCACCCGCCGTGTGTCTGCCGACTAGTACTCCTGGGTATTCGGAGTTTGGTTAGGATCAGTAAGACGGTGAGTCCCCATAGCCCATCCAGTGCTCTACCCCCCAGGGTATTCGGTCGACGCTCTACCTAAATAGATTTCGCGGAGAACCAGCTATTTCCGAGTTTGATTGGCCTTTCACCCCTAGCCACAAGTCATCCCAATCTATTGCAACAGATGCGGGTTCGGTCCTCCAGTTGGTGTTACCCAACCTTCAACCTGCTCATGGCTAGATCACTCGGTTTCGGGTCTAATGCAACAAACTAAATCGCCCTRTTCAGACTCGCTTTCGCTTCGCCTACACCTACCGGCTTAAGCTTGCTTGTTACACTAAGTCGTTGACCCATTATACAAAAGGTACGCCGTCACCCTTGCGGGCTCCGACTGTTTGTAGGCATCCGGTTTCAGGTTCTATTTCACTCCCCTTGTCGGGGTGCTTTTCACCTTTCCCTCACGGTACTTGTTCGCTATCGGTCATGCACGAGTACTTAGGCTTGGAGAGTGGTCTCCCCATGTTCAGACAGGATTTCTCGTGTCCCGCCCTACTCTAGGACAATCATGCTATCTACGCGTACGGGGCTGTCACCCRCTACGGCCAARCTTTCCAGMTTGTTCCRCTTTAAACACAATTGCCACTGGCCTGGTCCGCGTTCGCTCGCCACTACTTGCGGAGTCTCGGTTGATGTCCTTTCCTGCAGGTACTTAGATGTTTCAGTTCCCTGCGTTCGCTTCTTACACCCTATTTTATTCAGGTGCAGATACCTTATCACAATGCTTGGAAACC
>NZ_JBFTIN010000086.1:0-2928 GCF_056394785.1 Rhizobium sp. 10N414
CTAGATGGTGTTGTCTAATCGCATTGCGTTGGTCAAACTCTTTTTGACATGCTCAACAACGCCCGGCCGAGCATCGTTCGACCGGGACGAGTACTAAACCGTGGATGTGCGGACCGCTGTTTCATGTTGCGTTGTTGATGACGTTTGCCGGGAGCACGGTTGTCTGCGCGGTCGATACCTGATCGCCGCATGAAGGGTTTTCGCCGGAGGGATCTTCCAATGTAACGGACGCAGTATGGACGCGGTACACGTTCACCTGCAAACACCATCTGCGGAATGATCCGACCTACGTCCCGGCAGGGACGTTTCAACGCATCCGATAAGGCGGACGCAATTCAGAATGCCTGGTGAACTCAGGCAGTCACGCCGGCGGACCGATCAAAAAATTCGCCGGTTGTCAGCATTCTGTGCATTGTCACGGATAGCTTGCGCGCCACAGCAACTGCTGCTCGTTTGAAGCCGACCTTCTCTCTGAGCTTCATCCCCCAGGCACGAAGTGAACTGTCAGCATGGGCTCGGGTCAGGATCACCGTGGCGGCCTCATAAAGGAGGCCACGCAGATGACTATCTCCCCGCCGAGAGATGTGGCCGTCATAGTCAACTTCCCCGGACTGATACCGCCTTGTTGTCAGTCCCAGCCATGCTCCCACAGACCGGGAGGTTCGGAAGTTTTTCGGATCCTCTATCGCCGCAACAAAGGAGGCAGAAGTCACCGCACCGACCCCGGGGATGGACGTCAGTACCTGACATGCGTCGCTCTGCCGTGCCATTGCGACGAGCTGACGATCAAGTTGCGCAGCGCGGCCTCGGATACTACGCCAAGCCTCGAGAAGGGGTAGGATGATCTGTTCCAAGCCAGCATTGCTACCCGACAGATTGCGTACATTCGTCTCAAATACCAAGCCACTACCTTTGGGCACGACCAGCCCAAACGTCTTCATAAGCCCACGAATCTGATTGGATAGCTCCGTCATGATCCTGATCAGCTTGGTGCGCGCGGTCACCAATGTGCGGATAAGCATGCTGTCATAGCCCTTCACRCGAACCTCGCGGTAGAAGCCGACCTCAGCCAGCTGTGCCAAGCCGTCGGCGTCGTTGGCGTCTGTTTTGTTCGGGGCCATGTCGAGTGCGGCCTTGGCATGGCGGGCGTCGATACAGATTGCCGGAAGTCCTTCTGCACTCAGAGCATGATAGAACCACACAGACAAAGGACCGGTCTCGAACACCACCCGCTCTGCTGCTGGTGCGCGATGGCGGATCACCTCTGCGAGCAGCTTCGGATCGGATGGGCATTTGCCGCGCCAAATCCTCTTGCCATCACGCCGAATAGAAATTGTCGTCTCTTTCAATGATACGTCGAGGCCTATATATTCGCTCATGGTTGTTCTCCAATTGATGTTTGGGCCCGGCGTCCAGTCGTGAGCCCGTATTTCCATCTTATCGGGGAACAACCACCTTGCTATTCACTACCGTGACCAATCTGGCGCCCAGGGCGGCGACTCGCTCCCGCGATTACCCCATGTAACGGGCGGAGCTCGGCCAGCGAGGTTTGAAAGGCTGGTGGTCGTCCCTCACAATGATGGTTTCGCGGAGTCAGGAGTGGCCTGCTCCATAGCATCACGGAGAGACGACCATGAAGCAGTATGCCGGAATCGATGTCTCGTTGGAATATTCAAGTGTGTGCGTGGTGGATGCAGATGGCCGCATCGTGCGTGAAGCAAAGGTACTGAGCGAGCCCGATGCGCTGATCGCCTGGTTTGCCGAGCACGGCGTGGCCATGGAGCGGATCGGTCTTGAGGCCGGCCCCTTGTCGCAGTGGCTGCATGCCGGGATGACGAAGGCGGGTCTGGCGGTCGAACTGATCGAGACGCGGCACGTGCGGACGGCCTTCAAGACGATGCCGGTGAAGACCGACAAGAAGGATGCGCGAGGCATCGCGCAGTTGATGCGGCTTGGCTGGTTCAGACCGGTCCACTGCAAATCTCTTCCGGCCCAGGAAGTGCGCGCGTTGCTGACCGCCCGCAAGCTCATCCAGGGAAAGCTTCACGACATCGAGATGAGCATCCGGGGCATACTGCGCGGCTTCGGCCTCAAGGTAGGGCCGACGACACAGCGCACCTATSCGGCACGGATCCGCGAACTGATTGAAGGTCATCCGACCTTGGAGGCGATYGCCGCGTCGCTGTTAAAGGTGCGCGATGCACTTGCGGACGAATTTGCCGGGTTTGAACGAAAGCTGCGTGCCATGGCCCGTCAGGACGACAGCGCACGGCGGCTGATGACGACGCCCGGCGTTGGCGTCGTGGTGGCGCTGACATTCGTGGCGGCCGTAGATACGCCGGAGCGTTTCCGCTCATCCCGAGCAGTGGGGCCGCATTTCGGATTGACGCCGAAGAAGTATCAATCGGGCGAGACCGACTATAGCGGTCGCATCTCGAAGATTGGCGATGTGGGCGTACGAACCGCGCTCTACGAGGCGGCCAACGTCATCCTCACGCGACCGGTCAAAGGCTCGGATCTCAAAAGCTGGGCACTGGCGGTCGCCAGACGTGCGGGTCCCAGAAAGGCGCGTGTCGCGCTGGCCCGTAAGCTGGCGGTGGTGTTGCACCACATGCTTAGGGATGGAACCAACTTCATTCCYCACAAGGCTCAGGCAGCCATGGCCGCCTGAGCCGGAAACAGACAACCGGACAGGTTTCGGGCGGGCACTGCCATCAGCCCCCCGGAGCAAGGTCCCTTCGCCGGGACGATGGATGGGTTAGGCCGCTGAAAGCCAAGCAGCACTCAGGTGACTGCGCGTTCCTAGATTGGCCAGCCGGTCCTCAGCAGACCCCATAAAGCAGCGGCCAAGCCCCGACTGCGAACAGAAGCAAGCACTCGGCGAGGGACTAAGCTCACAAGGGATTGACTCAAGGCCCGTTACAGAAG
>NZ_JBFTIN010000087.1:0-2914 GCF_056394785.1 Rhizobium sp. 10N414
ATGTCGATGGATCCTGATGTCGATGGATCCTGTGTTTGCTATGGCAGGGAACGATCCCGTTGACGGTGGAAACCATCTGGACCACATTAGGTGAAGCATCTGCTATCGCTGATGCAGAGAGACCTGTCGACTACTTCTCGCTGCTGCTTCCCCACATAGGACGTTATCGGAGACAATCATTCCGGGCTTGCCGCGTCGTTCGATCAGCGTCGTCAACTCCCGTGCGACACGGCGGCCGGAGATTGAGGTGTCCGGGATTGCCGCCAGGCATTCACGCGTCACATCATCGACGATGTTGAGCACGCGAAACCTCCGTCCGCAGGCGAACTGGTCGTGGACGAAATCCAGCGACCAGCGGGCATTGGCCTTCGCTTCGACCAGGATCGGCGCACGCGTGCCGACAGCACGGCGTCGGGCCTTCCGCTTGCGTACTGAAAGCCCTTCCTCGCGATACAGCCGATAGATGCGATTGACGCCAGACGGCTCTCCCTCCCGCCGAAGCAGGACGAACAGCCGACGGTAGCCGAAACGCCGTCGCTCGTTAGCCAACTCGCGCAGCTTCGCTCGCAACTCGGTCTCCGGCGGTCGGGTCGACTGGTAACGGATCGTCTTGCGATCGGCAGATAGGATCTGGCAGGCCCGCCGTTCCGAAAGCCCCATGACGGTCTTCAGATGCGCGACGGCGTCACGCTTGGCGGCGGGCCCTACCATTTTTTTGCAAGAAGCTCGCGGAGTGCGGCCGCATCGAGCATCTGCTCGGCGAGTAGCTTCTTCAGCCTGGCGTTCTCGTCCTCAAGCGCCTTCAGACGCTTCGCCTCGGAGACTTCCATGCCACCGTATTTGGCTTTCCAGTTATAAAACGTCGCTTCTGAAATCCCGTGCTTGCGGCACAGGTCAGCCGCCTTCGCGCCAGCCTCTTGCTCCTTCAGCACTGCAATAATTTGCTCTTCCGTGAATCGTTGCTTCTTCATTCGTCCGTCCTTCGTCAGGCCGAACTCTAATCAATTCTGGAGGAAATTCGCAGTGGCAGGTCAAAGGGCAAGGAGGCCAAGCTGTCCTTCATGGGCATGGGTTGATGGAAAACCGCCATGGTCTTCTGGTCAATGCTTACCTGACGGAAGCAACCGGTTATGCCGAACGCATAGCGAACGCACGACACGCCATCCCGGCTATGAGGTCGGCCTACGCATTCGCAAGCGTATCGAGGAGGCCTTCGGCTGGATCAAAACGGTCGCGGGGCAGGACAAGACGAAGTTCCGGGGTCGCGACAGGGTTGGATGGGCATTTACCTTCGCGGCCGCCTGCAATCTTGTGCGGTTACCGAAGCTCATGACGGAGGCAAACTAATGGCGAGAGTCTCTGCCTTCGCCAAGGCCTTCGCCGGTCGGTGGCGTATCGTCGAGATGGACAACTGGGACAACGACGTCCTCGATCTCGTCGAAGAAGCGCATTTGACATTCCAGGGCGCTGCAGACGGAGAAATCGCCTTTGTCGCGCTCAAAGGCTTCCTCGATGTCCGCTACGGCGCGCGCGATCAGCCTGTGCGGAGTTCTCCTGGGAGGGCCAAGACGAGAGCGAATCTGCCTGTGGTCGCGGATGGGCTGCTCTTGCTCAGCAGGACGCCTTGTCGGGCACATCTACATCCACAACGGAGATGATTCAGGCTTCGTCTGCGAACCTGACTGACTTCTTCAACAGCCTGCTAGTGGCAAGGGCCCATTCAGACGCGCTGACTGAGTAGTGACTCTAGTGAACCTATGGAATTGCTCCGCTATTTTACGCAATCATCTTTTGAGCATGGTTGTCGTCTTTGCGGGCCGCCTCGACAAGATAGCGGGTGGCATACGCAACATTACGCGGAATTGGTTTTTCCTTTCGATAATCAGCTACTTGTCGACGGGAGATTTCCAAGGCAGCAGCCATACCATCCAGCGTCATTCCTAGATCGTCCATTGCTTCGCGAAATGCCTCGTTATCAAACTCTACCGAGGGCAATTTGCTGAGCCACAACGCCGAAAAATCGATATCGCCAGGCCATTCGATAGCCGTGCCATATTCTTCGACCCTTAGCTTTGCGAACAAAACATCATCATCGCGAAGCGGGATATAAAATCTTCGACTTAGAAGAGCCGGGGCCAAATCTACGACCGAAACGTCTCCAGACTTCCACGTGACACGAACCACGCGCTTTCCAAGCCATTTGGCTGCAGCGATTCGAGGGAGAGGTGTTCCTACTGAGATGATATCATCGCTCATTGAGGCGACTCCATTCCGTTTCTAGCTTCTTTCTATTGTCGGGCACCGAAGCCCATTCGATAACTGTTTCCAAATCTCGGCTCGCAATCCGACCTTGAAGGACGCTAAGGTCACTGATTAGAACCATTGCGTCAAAATCTGGTGATGACACATGAAAATGTGGAGGATTGTGGTCGTTGGAGAAAACTTGGACCTTCAGCTTCCCTAATTGGATAATCACTGGCATAAGGCACTCCTAGACATTTAATAGTGCATACAGCGCACTATTTCAAGGCGCCTCTGCTTGTTTCCTAATAAAAACATTCAATCCAAGGTAGTGGACATCCATTAACAAGAAATTCGATCAGTTTCCCAAATGATGAACTATTGATCGCGAACTGAAGCATATCTTCGTCCTGCATTATCCGCGACAATGCAGGATGCGCTGAAATCAAGCTTGTCATCCATCTCTCCTCGTTGTGAAACGAGGGGGCAGTTCTTCATTTCGCTAGGGGGTCAATTGTGAGCGCGACGAACAACCCACCTTTTCTTTTGTGAATGAGGCCGCGAGATAAGCTCCTTCATCGAAAGGAGCGGAATTGAATGGTTGGAGATCGCGCTGATGCCATGCTTGAAGTCATGGATGAAGGCATGCATGAAGCCAGGCATGAGGGAAAGT
>NZ_JBFTIN010000088.1:0-2523 GCF_056394785.1 Rhizobium sp. 10N414
GCAGCACCGGCGAAGTACGGGTTGTAGTGCGTGCCCTCGGCCACCTGGACGCCGGCCGGCGGCTGCTGGTCGTAGCCGGTCAGCAGCGAGTAGATGTAGTCCGGACCGCCTTCCTGATAGCCGCCGACGAACGGGATCATGTCGATCAGGAACTGCGGGAAGCCGCGCTCGATGCCGCGCGCCTTGGCGATCAGCGAGAAGTCCGGCGGCGCCGCACCATTGTTGGCGGCAGCCGCCGCCTCGTGGTTCGGGAACGGCGACGGGAAATAGTCCGACGGAATGGCCTTGCGGGTGAACATGTCACCGCTGGCATTCGGGCCATCCTGAACCTCGTAGTTGGCGGCCAAGGCCTTCACCTGTGCGTCCGAGTAGCCGAGAGCTCCGAGCGTGCGGAACGGCACGAGGCTCATCGAGTGACAGGCGGCGCAGACTTCCGTGTAGACCTTCAGGCCGCGCTGCAGCTGGCCCTTGTCGTAATGGCCGAGCGGGCCGGCAAAGGTCCAGTGCTCATGCTTCGGATGCATGAGCGGATAGTGCGGCGTTGCGCCTTCGGCATGCTCTGCCGGCGCAGCCCCGTTCGGGGTGGCTTCCTCGGCAAGTGCCGCGCCGCTCAAACCAGCGACGACGGCCAGCGACAGGAGGCTGGTAACAAGCTTGTTCATGTGTCTCTTCCCTTCCTGTCGCACGCTCAGGCCTTGACCGGCTCGGCGGCCGCCACCTTGTTGCGCTTTTCCAGAACCGCTTCCGTAATCGAGTTGGGCAAGCGGCGCGGCGTCTCGACGAGGCCGAGAACCGGCATGATCACCAGGAAGAAGGCGAAGTAGAAGAGAGTGCCAAGCTGCGACATGATCACGTAAGTGCCTTCGGCAGGACGCGAGCCGAGCCAGCCGAGGACGATGGCATTGGCGACGAACAGCCAGAAGAACAGCTTGTACCAAGGGCGATAAGCCGCCGAACGCACCTTCGAGGTATCGAGCCAGGGCACGAAGAACAGCACGATGATGGCGCCGAACATGACGAGGACGCCGGCCAGCTTCGAGTCGATCGGTCCGATGTTGAAGGTGATCGAGCGCAGCATCGCGTAGAACGGCAGGAAGTACCATTCCGGAACGATATGGGCCGGCGTCTTCAACGGGTCAGCCGGGATGTAGTTGTCCGGATGGCCGAGGAAGTTCGGCATGTAGAAGACGAAGTAGGCGTAGACCAGCAGGAAGATCGAAACGCCAAGCGCATCCTTCAGCGTCGCGTAGGGCGTGAAGCGAACCGTGTCGGTCTTGGTCTTGACCTCGACGCCGGTCGGGTTCGTCTGGCCGACGACATGCAGCGCCCAGATGTGCAGGACGACGACGCCGGCAATGACGAAGGGCAGCAGGTAGTGCAGCGAGAAGAAGCGGTTCAGCGTCGGGTTGTCGACGGCAAAGCCGCCGAGCAGGAACTGCTGGATCCACTCGCCGACCAGCGGGAATGCCGAGAAGAAGCCAGTGATGACGGTCGCGCCCCAGAAGGACATCTGGCCCMAGGGCAGAACGTAGCCCATGAAGCCGGTCGCCATCATCAGCAGGTAGATGAGGACGCCGAGGATCCAGAGGATCTCGCGCGGCGCCTTGTAGGAGCCGTAGTAGAGRCCACGGGCRATRTGCAGATAGACGGCAACGAAGAAGAACGACGCGCCGTTGGCGTGCATATAGCGCAGCAGCCAGCCGTGGTTGACGTCACGCATGATCTTTTCGACGGAGTTGAAGGCAACCGTCGTTTCCGCCGCATAGTGCATGGCCAGCACGACGCCGGTCAGGATCTGCACGACGAGCATGACCGCCAGCATGGCGCCGAAGGTGTAGGCATAGTTCAGGTTGCGCGGAACCGGATAGGCGACGAAACTGTCATAGACCATGCGCGGCAAAGGCAGGCGCGCATCGATCCACTTCTCAAGGCCGGTTGATGGCTCGTAGCTGGAATGGCCACTCATAAATCAGTCCCCCTCAACCGATCTTGATTACTTTATCGGAAACGAACGAATAGGTCGGGATCGCCAGGTTCTGCGGCGCCGGACCTTTGCGGATGCGGCCGGCCGTGTCGTAGACCGAGCCATGGCAGGGACAGAACCAACCATTGTATTCGCCGGCCTGGCCGAGCGGGATGCAGCCGAGATGGGTGCACGAGCCGATCATGACGATCCAGTTTTCCTTGTCCTTGCCGGCCGAACGGTCGACGCCGGTCGCCTGCGCRTCGGACGGCAGGTTGGCGTTGCGCGCCACCGGGTCCTTCAGGTCGGAAAGCGGCACCTCATCGGCAGCCTTCACTTCCTCGGGCGTACGGTTGCGGATGAAGATCGGCTTGCCGCGCCACTTGGCCGTCAGCGACATTCCCGGCTCGAGGCTGGAAACGTCAACCTCGATCGAGGCCAGCGCCAACGTCGAAGCATCCGGACGCATCTGGTCGATAAACGGCCATGCAACCGCAACGGCCCCAACCGCCCCCGCCATGCCTGTGGTGAGATAAAGGAAATCACGGCGAGTCGGCTCG
>NZ_JBFTIN010000089.1:0-2407 GCF_056394785.1 Rhizobium sp. 10N414
CGTAAGCGGGTAAGCGGTCAGCCGATGGCGTGGGACTTGAAGTTCCACGGCATGAGCGCCTCGAGCTCAGATACAGGCCAGCCTTGAGCGATGCGGGTCAGGGTCTGGGAGAGCCAGTCGAGTGGATCGACGTTGTTCATCTTGGCTGTCTGCAAGAGGGTGGCCAGCGTCGCCCAGGTGCGTCCGCCGCCCTCGCTGCCGGCGAATAAACTATTCTTCCTCGTAATTGTTTGGGGCCTGATTGCGCGCTCGACGATATTGGAGTCAATTTCGATGCGTCCGTCCGTCAGGAAGCGCTCCAGTGCTTCGCGCCGGGTGAGCGCGTAGCGGATCGCTTCGGCGGTCTTGGACTTGCCAGAGACCTTGCCCAATTCCTTCTCCCAAAGGTCAAAGAGGCCGGAGACGATGGTTGTGGATTTTTCCTGGCGCAGCATGGAGCGGCTGTCGGCATTGCGACCGCGGACCTCATCCTCGATGCGCCACAGCTCGGTCATCGCGATGATCGTGTCCGTTGCAGCCTTTGAGACACCACTGATGTGGAGGTCGTAAAACTTGCGGCGGAGATGCGCCCAGCATCCTGCGAGCCGGATCGTTTCATTGCTGCCGGCCTTGGCACGCGTCTTGGCRAGATTGGTATAGGCCGAGTAGCCGTCTACCTGCAGGATGCCGCCAAATCCGAAGAGATGACGCGCCACGCATTCAGCGCCCCTACTGTCCTCAAATCGATAGGCCACCATCGGCGGACTAGTTCCGCCGTAGGGTCTATCATCGCGAGCATAGGCCCAAAGCCAGGCCTTCGTCGTTTTCCCCGAACCGGGCGCAAGTGTGGGCAAGGTCGTTTCGTCGGCGAAGACCCTTTCGCCCTCCTTGACGCGCTCAAGGATGTAATCGGCGCAGATCTGCAGTTCAAAGCCCAGATGCCCCATCCACTGAGCCATCAACGATCGGCTGATCTCGACACCGTCGCGTAGATAGATTGCCTCCTGCCGGTAGAGCGGAAGGCCGTCGGCGTATTTGGAGACGGCGATATAGGCGAGCAGCCGCTCCGTCGGCAGGCCGCTTTCGATGATGTGTGCCGGTGCCAAAGCCTGGAGCACGCCATCGTTGCCCCGGAAGGCATATTTGGGGCGACGCGTCACGATGACCCGGAACTTCGGCGGCACGACATCCAGTCGTTCCGAGCGATCCTCACCAATCAGGACCTTTTCCAACCCCTCGCAGCCGGCCGGGATCTCTGGCTCGATCACTTCCTCGATGCGTTCGAGATGAGCGGCAAAACCCTTGCGCGGACGTGGTGCTCGTTTCGGCTTGTCTTTGGCCGCATGATCAAGCTCGCTCTGGATTGCCGAAAGGCCAGTCTCGACTTCTTCGAAGGCAAAGGACACCTGTTCATCATTGACGCCAAGGCGCAATCGCTCGGAACGTGTGCCATGTTGGGTGCGCTGGAGAACCTTCAGGATCGATGTGAGGTTGGCAATCCGCTCGTTGGCGCTCTTCTCCACCGCCTCCAGCCGGGCGATCTCAACTTCAGCAGCTTTCAGCCGAACTTCTTTTGCAGCCTGCTCGCGCGCCATCGCGAGGACCATCGCTTTCAGCGCGTCAACGTCGTCCGGCAGGTCTTGAGGGGGCAAATCCATGGCAATGAGTAGAGCACAAAAACAGCCGTTTTCCCAACCATTACAGCGGCATGATTCATCTTGTCGCAGGCGCTGTCAGCCCGTCAACAAAGGTCGCCTGACCTTCGTCGGGCGGATCTTTTTCCAATCCATTCCGGCCAGCAACGCCATCAGCTGAGAATGGTCTAGACGTATCCGTGCCGCCGATATACCCGGCCAGCAGAAGCCTTGATTCCAAGGTTTTCGAATAGAGGCAGACACCGCTGCCATCCCACCAGACAATACGAATACGATCGGCCCGTTTCGACCGGAAGACGTAAAGCGCGCCATTGAAGGGATCGAGACCGCCATCCCGCACCAGCGCCATCAACGACGCGGCTCCTTTGCGGAAGTCGACCGGCTGGCACGACACATAAACCACCACACCAGACGCGATCATGCCTTGCGAACCGCCCGCAGAACCTTCACCAGGTGATCAGGATTGAACGCGCCGCAGACGCGCACCACCATATCGCCAATGGCAATATCGACCGAGCCGCTGCTTACCGTTTCAACGCGTGCGAACTTCTGCTTGCCCGTTCCATCAGTCAGGGGCGCAACAGCGCCCGATGCCAGTGCCGTGCGACGCCATCCATAAAGCTGTGACGGATCTAAGCCTTCAGACCGGGCGACCGCCGAGACGTTCGCCCCAGGCTGCAGCGCCATGGCCAGGATCCGCGCCTTTTCGTCGTCCGACCACTCACGAGGCTTGCGTCTTCTTCGCACCGGCTCTGCGGTCAAAACCTCGAAGG
>NZ_JBFTIN010000090.1:0-2393 GCF_056394785.1 Rhizobium sp. 10N414
TCTGGCAATACCGGCGAGATCATCCGCGGCCTGGAGACCGGCCAGCTCAATCTGGGCTTCATCCGGCCGGTGGAAAACATCGGCTCGTTGCGCTTCGTCTCGCTTGCGCATGAGCGCTACTACCTGGCGGTTGGCCATGCCAATCCGCTGGCCGCCAGGGAGGAGATCACGATCGACGATCTGCGCACTCAGAAGATCATCGCCTTCAACCGGCAGAACCTGTCTTTTACCGAGCGCTACTTCAATGAGAAGTTCGCGGAATACGACCTCACCGCCAACATTGCCTTCAGCTGCGACGACACCTATGCGCTGGTGTCGCTGGTCTCTGCCGGGCTTGGCATCGGCTTTGCCCCGGAATGGACGCTGGATCTTCCCAATCGCGGCTTTGAGCTGAAGAAGGTAAGCGGGATCGACTTCAGGATCGGGCTTGGCATTGCCTGGAACAGAGAAGACCCAACCGCTGGCCGCGATGATATTGTCGACATCGCTCGGTCGCTGGCAAGGCGGGGCTGACAGCATTGCGTAACCGGATGCCAGCGACAGTCGGTGAAGGGCACGCTGGTTAGCGCTGGCCGAGGCCAATCGCACTTAGCGACGTGCTACCGCCGGGCTGAATACCAGGAGGTTGAGGATCTCGAACAGAACCTGAGCGCCAGCGTGTGCCGTATTCGTCGTGCTGTCGTATTGCGGCGATACCTCCACGAGATCGGCGCCAGCGAAGTTCAGCCCCTTTAGTCCGCGCAGCAGCTCCAGTGCCTCTCGACTGGTCAGGCCGCCGATCTCGGGCGTCCTGTGCCGGGGGACAAAGGCAGGGTCGAGACTGTCAATATCCAAGGACCTACCGGGCCTTCTCGACGATCGCCGAAATGCCCATCGCTGATATTTTCCCCGCGTGAATAACCGTCATCCCGGACTCATAGGAGAACTCCCAGAGGTATTCAGCTGACCCGCGGATGCCTATCTGAATAGTCCTGGTCGGATCGAGAACACCATTCAGCACCGCGTTACGCATCGGGCCACCGCCCGCTGTCTCGTCATGCCAGCCTGCTGATTGGGCACTATGAAAAGTTGGGCTTGCGCGAGAGGCGGCGGGATCACAGATTGAGGCATCACCATAAGCAAAGGACGGGAACGATGAGCGGCAATTTCTTTCAACCGGTCGATGCTGCCGAAGTTCCGCGCTTTGCCGGACATTCAACCTTCATGCGTCTGCCCGCCGTGCAGACCGCGATCGGGCTTGATATCGCCCTTGTCGGCATTCCCTGGGACGGCGGGACGACGAACAGGGCAGGCGCACGGCACGGGCCGCGGGAGGTTCGCAATCAGTCAAGCCTCATGCGGCGCGTACACCATGTCTCGGGCACCGCGCCTTTCAGCATCGCCAACGTCGCAGATGTAGGCGATCTTTCCGTGAACCCGATCGATCTTGCCGACGGCCTCGATCGCATCAGAAAGGGAATGGGTACGATTGTCGCCGCCGGTGCCATTCCGCTATCGGTCGGGGGAGACCATTTGACGACGCTGCCCGTGCTACGGGCCGTCGCAAAAGACAGACCGGTCGGCCTGATTCATTTTGATGCGCACTCTGACACCAACGATCGCTATTTCGGTGACAACCCCTATACGCATGGAACGCCGTTCCGTCGTGCGATCGAGGAGGGGCTGCTCGACCCGAAGCGAATCGTTCAGATCGGAATTCGAGGGTCGATCTATGATCCGGGCGAGCATGACTGGGCAAAAGAGCAGGGCATCAGGATCATCTACATGGAGGAGTTTGTCACCCGCGGCGCAGACGACGTGATGCGCGAGGCGCGAGAAATCGCCGGTGGTCTGCCGACTTACGTTACCTTTGATATCGACTGCATCGATCCATCCATGGCGCCGGGAACCGGAACACCCGAGGCCGGCGGCTTCACGACCCGTGAGGCGCAGCAAATGATCCGTCTGCTTGACGGAGTTGAGATCGTGGGCGCCGACGTTGTCGAAGTCGCGCCGCCATTTGACCTCGCCGGCATGACGGCACTTGCCGGTGCCACCATGATGTTCGAACTTCTCTGCGTCATTGCCAAGCAGGTTGGTGTTCGGCGCGATGCTGGCGGCGCCCCCGATCACCGGCCATCCGCTCGCTAGGGGCGGATGCCGGCCTCGCCCGATAGCCGTCGGTAGCCGCCACGCCAGTAGAGCAACGGCTCGACATCGTCACGCGTTTTAATCGCGCAAACGTGACCGATAAGGATCGCGTGCGAATGGTGGTTGAGTACCGTTTCAAGTTCGCAGTCGATAACCGTCAGCGCATCTTTCAGCGCGGGCGTGCCGGTCGAAAGACTATACCATTGCGCGTCCTGATAGCGCTCGACCCCTCGCCGCCCATCGAAGCCGGCGAAGGACTGCGC
>NZ_JBFTIN010000091.1:0-2224 GCF_056394785.1 Rhizobium sp. 10N414
GATTGGCGTGCCGGTAAGGCCGTCGCGATCGATCTGTCAGTCCTTCCAGACCGCTGTCGTTATAGYGGCTGATGATCTTGTGACCGGTCTTGCGGGAGATGCCGAATTCGCGGCACAGCGCCGCTATCTTCTCGCCATCCAGAACCCGCGCAACGAATTTGAGACGCTCGTCCATGCGGTTGCACTCCTGCAAAGGCACCTTCGCTCTCCTCGCAAAGGCCAAAAGTGTAACCCATGTCTCCGGTATGAACTGTCACCCCTCTCTCGGGAAGGACACCCAAGCCGCCCAGCACGTGCGCGTCTCTTGAATCGTTGGGCGTCCTTGTGAAGGCCATAGTAAATCCCACTAGGTCGCTGGTGACATTCTCCTACGGCACGCTCAACCGTTGATGTTGCCCTGGGTGCGGGCGCACCCTAGTATCTCCGTGCTTCCGGGATACGCCGCCGTGACCGATACGATCGCCCCACAACTGATATTCACTCTGAACATCGCGTGGGAAATCGCCTCGCAGGAGAGCCCGGACTATGACCTCGTCGTCTATTTCATCCAGCAGGCTCTTCGTGCAGCTCAAGAAGAGGCATTGCGACACGGCGTCATTGTCGATTTCGAGCAGAAATCCGAGCTTCAATAGGGTGTCCGCTTGCAGTAACCGCCGAAGTCACGAGGCTAAGGTCTACCGCGTAGCCAGTTGAGATCGAGTAGCAGATGTCATCTATTTCCGGTACCGCCGGAGAAAGGCGGCTGCGGCGTTAGCAGCATCTGCAACTGGTCCATATCCGTCTCGCCGCTGATCCGTTTCCTCAGGATGCGGCCGATATGTTCGCCGGTGGCCGTAAGGTCCTCATAAATCGTTTCCACCTTCGGCTGGATGGCGGAAAGTAACTGCGAGGTCTGCTTGGCGACGATGTCGTATTCGACGCCAAGGGTGAGGCCGCAATCGCTCATGCCGGTGATCGTGGCAAGCGCGCACACTTCGCCGCCGCACATGAAGGCGTCGGGTGGATCGGGTTCGCGATGCCGTCGGGCGATACGGTCGCGAATCGCGCCCGCCGGATGATCGAGGTCGATCTCGGAGATAATCTCGTAGGCACAGCCGGCTTCGCGCACCGCGGTCATGAAGCCGTGCAGGATATGGCTGCCGAAGCTGAACTGCATCGGACCGCCGATCAAAGCGGGCTTACGACGCCCTTTGGCGATCAGCCGCTTGGTTGCCTCATAGGCGAACGTGAAATTGTCGTAGTCGACATAAGGATGCGGCGTGGAAAGTTCGGTGCGGCCATGGGTGACGAACGGAAAATTGTGCTCCATTAGCAGCCGCACGCGCGGGTCGAACGGTTCGGTGCGCGACATCACCAGGCCGTCGGCCATGTGATTGCGCATGATGTAGTTGACTGCCTCGATATTGGTCGTGTGCGGCAGGTTGGGCATGACGATCAGATGGTAGGTGGTGCCCTGCAAAGCAGCGGCGATGCCGGACATGATCGAGGTGCCGTAGCCGAGGATCTCCTCATGCGATTCAAGAAGGATGGCGATGACGTTCGTGCGGCCGGTCTTCAGGCGCTGGGCCGCTCGATCTGGGGAGTAACCAACCTGCAGCGCGATCTCCCGGACGCGCTTGCGGGTCTCGTGGTTGATGACCGGGTCGTCCGAAAGGGCTCGCGATATCGTCGTCACAGCAAGGCCCGCGATGTCCGCGATGGTGCGCAACGTCGGCTTGCCGCTCCTGCGGGTCACTCCGGTCGTGGGCGGCATTGTAATGCGAGACACGCTCGACTTTCCTCCAAAGCGTCGATTGGCCGGACACTAGCGCGATATCGGCGCCGAAAGCAATGCTATTATGGAAACGTTTTAAATAATCGGCTTCCGTTTTCCAAGCAATAGGACTGTGTCTGAAAGACAAGTAAAAACAGGCAGTAAATGATACTGCCTCCGACAAAGAAAGGCGCGTCGCTACACTTGACTTGCTTATGTTTATAACGTTTTAAATTAACCCATGCGGCGTTCGCGCCGTATAAGTAGAGTCTTTCGCGCGGGGAGCGCGGGGGCTTTTTGACCGCGGATTTTCCGCTTTTGTGAACTTGCAAACCGGGAGGAAACGATGCGCAAGTTTTTGCTGACGACAGCGTTGGTGACGATGAGTGTTGCGGGCTTGGGTGCTGCCAAGGCTGCGGATGTGAAGGAAGTGCAGATGCTGCACTGGTGGACGTCCGGCGGCGAGGCTGC
>NZ_JBFTIN010000092.1:0-1947 GCF_056394785.1 Rhizobium sp. 10N414
CAGGGCACGCAGCAGACAGGGCACGCAGCAGAACGCCGCCATGGTCGAGGAGCAGACGGCAGCGAGCCATGGGCTGGCGCAGGAAGCAGCAAAGCTGATGCAACTCCTTGCCCAGTTCAACCTGCAGGCAGCATCCCACGGCGCATCATCCTACAGCCGTCGCGCGGCCTGATGTAATCCTGCGAAGACCGGACGCTCGCGCTCGTCGCGGGCGTTCTCGTTGGAGGGCGCGACCAGCGGTGATTAAAAAATATTACTTTTAATCAAATCTTACGGATCTTGGGCTTTAGTGGCGTGCAATGCATGATGCAGGATGGACGTTGTCCGTACCGTTCTACCCACACCATTAAAACGAGTGTTCCCCCAGGCGATCAACAGGAGATTGACTGAAGCACATCGTTCAGCCGCACTGAGGCCGCTCTATGTCCAAATTGAAGATCAAGACGCTTCTTCCGCTTCTTTTTCTGTCCCTTGTCGTCATTGCCCTGGTGCAGGGTGCGATCGCGGCCTTCTCGTTGATCAATCTGGAGGCCAACACCCGGCAGATCGGGGCGCAGAACATTCCGAACACCGAACGGCTCCACGCGATCGTCACGACGCTGAACGACGTTCGTCGCAGCTACGCCGACTACCTCCTTGCAACAGGTAAGACGGACTTCCGCAACGCGGAGACGACACTCAAGGCCCGCCGCCAGCGCCTTGCCACTGCCATTGGCGCCTTCGACAAGCAGCCGAAGAGCGATTACATGAGCCAGAATTTCGGCCGGCTGCAGAAGGCGCTCACCAACGACGCTGCGCTTGCCGACAAGATCATTGCGCTGGCGCTCGACAACAAGCGCAGCCAGGCCAACAGCCTCTATCGCGGCGAACTTTCCATGTCCGCCAACAACATTCAGACGCTCGTCGACGGAATGTTGGCAAAGGATCGGCAGTCGACCGATGCCGCTCTCGCTGCCGCGACCGGTAACTATAACGCAGGCATCTCGTCCATCGTCGGTGGCCTCGTCGTCGCGCTTGCCGTCGCCGTTGCTGCGGCCTTCCTTGCCTGGACGCGCATTTCTCAGCCGATCTCGACGATCGCCACCCGCATGGCCCGTCTGGCGGACGGGGATCTCGACGCGGCCGTCCCTTACGCCGGGCGCAAGGATGAGATCGGCGACATGGCGGCTGCCGTAGCGATCTTCCGCGACAACTCTTTCGCACGCCTCGACCTCGAACGGAGCGCCGAGCACACCCGCGAGCAGGCTCAGCAGGAGCGTTCCCGTAACGAAGCCTCGAAGGCACGTGAAGCCAGCGAGATCCAACATGCCGTCGATGCGCTTGCCGAAGCGCTGGGCGCTCTCTCGGAAGGCGATCTCACGCGGACGATCGAGACGCCTTTTGCCGACCACCTCGACCGGCTGCGCAGTGATTTCAATTCCTCCGTGGCCAAGTTGCGGGCTGTTCTTCAGGAGGTCGGTGACAACGCTCATGCGATCGACGCGGGCGCCGGAGAAATCCGCACCGCCGCGGACGGGCTTGCCCGCCGCACTGAACAGCAGGCTGCCTCCATCGAAGAAACGGCAGCCGCGCTCGAAGAGATTACGACGACCGTCAAGGACACAGCGCGCCGTGCCGAGGAAGCCGGCACGCTGGTCACTCGAACCCGCAACGGCGCCGAAGAGTCCGGCAACATCGTCCGCAAGGCGGTCTCGGCAATGACCGAGATCGAGCAGTCGTCGCAGAAGATTGCCAATATCATCAGTGTCATCGACGACATTGCCTTCCAGACCAACCTGCTGGCGCTGAATGCCGGTGTCGAGGCGGCACGCGCAGGCGAAGCCGGCAAGGGCTTTGCTGTCGTCGCCCAGGAAGTGCGCGAGCTGGCACAGCGTTCTGCCCATGCCGCGAAGGAAATCGAAAGCCTGATCACCGCCTCGAACTCACAGGTTCGCTCGGGCGTCACGC
>NZ_JBFTIN010000093.1:0-1658 GCF_056394785.1 Rhizobium sp. 10N414
TGCCATAGCACATTGGGAAGCTTGCTCTGCCGTGGCAGACGGCGCGCGAAGCCCTACCTAGCGCAGCGCGCCGTCCTTGTGGCCATGGCCGGCCGCGGGTCTCTAAAGTGAAGTTGTCGAGACAACACTCTGGAGCGTGACAGACCATGACCAAACACCTTTATAGCCCCACTGATGCCGTGCTGGTAGCGATCGACATGTCCAAGCACCGTCAGGAGGTGCTGATGGAGCGGCCTGAMGGCGGACGCCGCCGCCGGATGACCGTGATGGCGACGAAGAATGACTATGACCGTCTTGTCGAAGAACTTGCAGCGATCGGACGGCCAATCATTGTTGGCTTTGAAGCGACCGGCAATTATCACCGAACCTTGGCACACCGGCTGCTGATGGCCGGGTTCCAATTGCGATTGATCTCCTCTGTGGCATTGGCACGAACACGGGAGGCGCTTCACAACGGCTGGGATAAGAACGACCCGAAGGATGCGCAAGTTATTCTTCACATGCTGCGGATCGGGGCCACCCAAGTCTATGTCGATCCGCTTGCAGCCGGGATCAACGATCTGCAGGAACTGTCGAAGACACACGAGGTGATCTCGAAAGCCAAGACGCAGACCTGGCACCGCATACTGAACCACTATCTGCCGCTCTATTTTCCGGAGATCGCCCGCTTTGCCGGCAACAGCCGCTCGGATTGGTTCCTGGCGCTGATCGAGCGCTTTCCCACGCCCAGCAGCATGACCTCACTGGGACGTGAGGGATTTGTTGCCGAGGCTTGGCCGCTTGTCGGACGCAAAGTCTCGAAAGCGAGATTAATCAACGACATCTACGAGACGGCCTGCTCGTCGATGGCCCTACCAATAGTCGAAGAGGCTGTCGCGATCAGCATGTTCCGCATGGTCATTGGCCAAGCGCGAAGCCTGATCCGAGAGCGCAATCGCATCGAACAGATCGCTCAGGCGATGCTGTCAGACCACCGAGATTATCAGCTCCTGTGTAAGATTCCTGGTATTGGGCCGATCAATGCCCTGACAATCTTGGCAGAGGCAGGTGACCTGCGCCGTTTCAGCCATCATCGGCAGTTCCTGAAGTTTTGTGGTCTCGATCTCGCTACTTCCCAGTCCGGCACGTTCCGGGGGCGCACCAAACTGTCGAAGTACGGAAACGCCCGGCTTCGCAGGACCTTCTGGATGGCCGCGCAGGTCGCGTCCCGCCAACGCGACAACAGTTTCCGCGACAAGCTAGGACGATACATGGCCGGAAACGCCGTTGATGCCGATCGCCGCCGCAAAGCGATGATAGCGCTCACCGCCAAGATGGCGCGCGTCGCTCACGCTGTCGTCAAGACAAAGACAGAATACCGGCCGTTCATGGAGCGGTCGGGAACCAGGTGGAAGGACCCCTCTCTGCAAGTGCCGTGAGGGCGCACTTTGCGACCCTATAGATAATGTTCGGGCCTTCCACCTGGGCACGTATCCCGTTTTAAGGACGGTGAGGACCACGGCCGACGACATGTCGATGGATCCTGTGTTTGCTATGGCAGGGAACGATCCCGTTGACGGTGGAAACCATCTGGACCACATTAGGTGAAGCATCTGCTATCGCTGATGCAGAGAGACCTGTCGACTACTTCTCGCTGCTGCTTCCCCACATAGGACGTT
>NZ_JBFTIN010000094.1:0-1528 GCF_056394785.1 Rhizobium sp. 10N414
ATATCGGCCGTTTGCCCAAACACCTTCCGCGTTATGACGAGATCATCGAACCGGAGAACAAGCTCTGCCCCTGCTGCTCATTCGAGCTGCATTGCATCGGCACGGACGTCAGCGAGGCGCTCGACATCGTGCCTGCGGTTGTTCGGGTGAAGCGGACGATCCGGCCGCGCTATGCATGCCGGGCTTGCGAAAGCGTTGTTGTGCAGGCGCCGGCACCAGCGCGCGTGATGGACGGTGGCATGGTGACCACGGCGTTTGCCGCGCATATCGCTGTTTCGAAGTTTGCCTGGCATCTCCCGCTCAATCGTCAGGCCCAGATGCTTGCCTCCTGCGGCGTCATCATCGATCGCGGCACGCTCGGCGCCTGGGTGACGCGGGTCGCCTGGTGGTTAGAACTTCTCTATGACGAGCTACTCGCCTTCATCCGCTTGCAGCCGAGGGTGTTCTGTGACGAGACGCCGCTCCCGCGGCTTGATCCAGGGCGCAAACGCACCAAGGTCTGCCAGTTATGGGCGCAAGCGATCGACGATCGGCCGTGGAATGGTCCGGCGCCGCCGGCGGTTGCTTATATCTTTGCCGAAAGCCGCAGTGCGCGCGAGATCGAGGGGCAATTGGCGTCCTTTGCTGGCGTGCTGCAGGTCGACGGATACCAAGCTTATAAGACCATGGCCAAGCGCCGAAGGAAGAGTAATGTCGCGCCTATGCGGCTGGCCTTCTGCCTTGCCCATGCCCGGCGCAAGTTTGTCGATGTCGTCAAGCTTACCGGCTCCTCAGAGGCTTTGTCGATCCTTGCTAGGATTGCCGAGATCTATCGGATCGAAGCGAGACTGCGCGGCGAAAGTGCCGATATCCGGCTCGTCGTGAGGCGTCGCGAGGCAGCTCCAGTCATGAGAGAACTGAACGTCCATCTCACCGAATTGAGCGACGAGGTGTCGGCGAAATCGGCGCTTGGCAAGGCCGTCACCTACACGCTCAACCACTGGAGCGGACTGGCAGCCTTCCTCGAGGATGGCCGTATCGAAGTGGACTCCAATGTGGTCGAGCGTTCGATGAAATCCGTGGCCCTGACGAGGAAGAATTCGTTGTTCGTGGGCAACGAGCGCGGTGGCAAGACCTTCGCGGTCCTCGCATCGCTCGTCAACACCTGTAAATTGAACAGTGTGGACCCCGAGGTCTGGCTTGCCGATGTGCTGGAACGCATCATCGCGGGCAAAGTGAAAGCCAGCGAGATGGAAAGTCTCCTCCCTTGGAACTGGAAGGCTGAGCGCGAGGCGATGACAGAGCAGGAGCGACAGGCGGCATGACGCAGAACAGCCAAGAGACGACCGCACGACCGAAGCTGGATGATGAGGCGTTCGAGGCGTTTATCAGGGCACGTCGTCCAGCATCGCCAATCTGGTCAATGAGCGGCCTCGATGGTTATCTTACGGCTCTCATCATCGGCCCGAAGTTCATCGACCCACGCAAATGGATCCCGGAACTGACCGGTCCGGATGCCCTGAACCTGCCGATGGAGACAACCGAACAT
>NZ_JBFTIN010000095.1:0-1451 GCF_056394785.1 Rhizobium sp. 10N414
AGCAGCGACACGCTGACCTACACGGCAACCTCTTCCGACGGCACCGCTCTTCCCACCTGGCTGAGCTTCAATGCCTCGACGCGCACCTTCAGCGGTACGCCGACGACATCAGGCACGTCAGACATCAAGGTGACGGCAACCGACATTGCCGGCCTCGCCACCAGCGAGACCTTCAGCATCAATACGGCCGCAGCCCCCACCACCTACAGCCTGTTCAGCGCTACCAGCACACCGGCCCAGACGAACCTTAATGACAACAGGCAACTCGAGCTCGGCGTCAAGTTCCAGGCGAACGTTGCCGGTACAATTACCGGCATCAAGTTCTACCGGAGCGCCAACGACAACGGCCAGAACGTCGTCGACCTGTGGACGACCGGAGGCACCAAGCTTGCCACCGCCACCTACTCCGGCACCACCGGCAGCGGCTGGCAGACGGTGAACTTTGCGACCGCGGTCACCATCACCGCCAACACTACCTATGTGGCGTCCTACCACACGACCGGTGCCTATGTGGCGACCGGAAACTATTTCACGGCAGCTGTCACCAATGGCCCGCTGACGGCGCTGTCGAGTGCGTCAGGTGGTGGGAACGGTGTCTACCGCTATGGCGGATCCGCCACGGCAGGCATTTTCCCGAATGCCACCTACCAGGCGTCGAATTACTGGGCTGACGTGGTCTTCCGGCCGGCAACGGCAAACACGGTACCGACGGCGGTTGCCGACGCTGGCGATGCGACCGAGAAGGGCGGCGTTGCCAATGGTTCGGGTGGTTCGCCCGCCAGTGGCAACGTACTGACCAACGACACCGATCCAGATTCCGGCGATACCAAGACGGTGACGGCGATCAGCTTCGGCGCGACAACAGGCACGCTCGGCACCGCACTTGCCGGTGCCTATGGCAGTCTCGTCCTCGCTGCCTCGGGCGCCTATACCTATACGATCAACGAGGCCAACTCCGCGGTGCAGGCGCTGCGGCTGTCGACCAACACGCTGAGTGAGATCTTCAACTACACCATGCGTGACGCCGCCGGCGCCACCGCCACGGCCGCGCTGACGATCACCATCCACGGTGCTGACGACGCGCCTGTTCTGGCGGCCCAGACCGCCACCCAGAATGCCACGGTCAACACCGCCTTCTCGTTCGCGTTGCCGGCCGGCACTTTCACCGATATCGACAGCGGCGACACGCTGACCTACACGGCAACATCTGCCGACGGCTCGGTTCTTCCCACCTGGCTGAGCTTCAACGCCGCGACGCAGACCTTCAGCGGTACGCCGACGGCAACAGGCACGTCAGGCATCAAGGTGACGGCAACCGACATTGCCGGCCTTGCCACCAGCGAGACCTTCAATATTACCACGACGATAGCGGGCAACACGACGCCGACGGCGGTTGCCGATGCCGGGGATGCGACCGAGAAGGGCGGCGTTGCCAATGGTTCGGGCGGTTC
>NZ_JBFTIN010000096.1:0-1411 GCF_056394785.1 Rhizobium sp. 10N414
ACGGCATCCCCCTGTTCGCCAGCGAGATAATTCCGGTCCATTCTGTGTTCGCTCTTGAGGTGTCCAATGACGGGTTCGACCGCCGATCGTCGTCGCATCTGGCGCTTGATGGCGGGCGTGAGACGGCGCTTCTGGCCACTGGTGAAGACCCTCAGCTTGTGACTTTCGGGAGCATTATGGCCGCGGTATCCAGCATCGGCCAGAATGCGGGAGAGCTCGGTGCCAATCATCTTTTCCAAATCCGGAATGACGGTCGCGAGCGTGTGGCCATCGTACGGATTGCCGGGCAGCGCCGCTGCGTGCAGGGCGAACTGCCCGCCCTTTGAACGGTTCAGTGTTGTGGCCACGGACACCTTCACTCCGAACTCATAGGGCTTGTGCGCCTTRCCTTTACCAATGCACTCGACCTCGTCGGCATGCAGGCTGTAGATCTTGCGGCCACGCTGACGTTGCCGCTGCGCGATGACCGTTTTTGCCTGATAGAGCGACCATTTGAAGATCGCGTCGAGTTGTTCGTCGCCGGCGATCTGACGTTCGACGTCGCGAACGGTCCGGCCGAGATAGGTCTTCAACTTGCGCAGCGCCTTGCCGGCCCGTTTGAATTGCTTCGCATGAGCGTAGCGCTGGTGCTGGATCAGGGCGAATTTACCGACCCGAATATAGGTCTGGCGCAGATCAAGCCCCATTTTCTTCGCCAGCCGCACCAGCCGTTCGCGCGCCCGGTGAATAAGCTTGGCATCCGTCGGGAACATGACGTTCTTCGGTTGAACGGTCGTGTCCACGATCACCTGCCGCGTATCCTGCGGCTTCATCGCGCCTGTCTTGACGGCCACGGCCAGGCTCTCCTGCAAGAGCGCGCCGATCCGTTCCTCGCCCATGCGCTGCCGCCAGCGCGTCATCGAGGAGCGGTCGAACGATAGTTCGTGMCGAAAGAAYTCCTCGCCGCAGAGGTACTGAAAGTAGGGGTTCTCCACCCAGCGCTCGCACAGCGCCTCGTCCGACAGGTTGAACGTGTGCTTCAGAATGGCCAGCCCCGCCATCAGCCGCGTCGGCAATGGCGGCATGCCAGCTCCGTCCGAATAGACCGTCCCAAAGCGGGCTTCCAACACAGGCCAGTCAATAGCCTGCGCCAGACGCACAAGTTCGTGCTTCATGTTGATGATCTGGTCGAGCCGGGATCGGAATAAATCCTGTTCACCCGTTTGGCGCCGTTCGCGTGGTTTACCCATTCCTGGCTCTCCGATTCACCGCGATAAACCCAGTGAATCTGGAGGGTTCTGTGAGGTCCGAGGACGGGATCTCTCCAAACGAAAGGCCCCGACGGACCTCATTGAAGCCTGATTGAGCGAAGGCGCGGGAAGTTTGGCGCTATGGGGAAAGTAACAATCGGGCTGGCGTGAAGTGGTCGATG
>NZ_JBFTIN010000097.1:0-1351 GCF_056394785.1 Rhizobium sp. 10N414
GGTTTTACCCGAAGGTAGTGTGCTAACCGCAAGGAGGCAGCTAACCACGGTAGGGTCAGCGACTGGGGTGAAGTCGTAACAAGGTAGCCGTAGGGGAACCTGCGGCTGGATCACCTCCTTTCTAAGGAAGCTGTGGAATTGGTAAGACGCCCTCCGACAAGTCTTCGACTTGTCTAGGGATGAACCTTCCCGTGCTTTTTAGAACATAGATGGCACCAGTCAGGTGACCATCGMAACGYAATACGCCGCAGAGACTTCGGTCCTGACGGTATGGCGAGCTTTCGCCGTCCACGTTTCTCTTTCTTCATGAAGACAAAAAACCGCGCTWGTCCRGCTTGTGCTGGACCGGTTCCCGAATGGGCCCGTAGCTCAGTTGGTTAGAGCACACGCTTGATAAGCGTGGGGTCGGAAGTTCAAGTCTTCCCGGGCCCACCATTTGCATTTGCGAATGATGGACTGGGAATTGATTGGAATGGCTGGCGCGGATTGTTGCCGAACCTGGATTAATCTCCGGGTGATCGAGCTGGAGGGGCTGTAGCTCAGCTGGGAGAGCACCTGCTTTGCAAGCAGGGGGTCAGCGGTTCGATCCCGCTCAGCTCCACCAAATCGATTGGTGTCGAGACTGACGGCAGCAACGTAGCGCAAGGCGCGTCGCCAATCGTTTGGCGCCCCCGCGGAGCGCCTGCGGCGCGTGAGCGATAAAGTGTCTTCTGGAGAAAAACAAAGTTTGCATCGGCTTCGGCCAGATGCCTGTTCTGCATATATCGTGAAGAGAAGATTGATCTGGAGGCTTCCAGGTGTTTTGCACAATCCCATGGATTGTGCGAGATGTCCGAGCCCAGTTCTGTTGAAACCAAGGATGGCTTAGTCGGCCGGATCTGGTGGAGGGACTGGAGGTAGGAAGGAAGTCTGTCATGAGGATTGACCATTGTTCGGTGCCTTTTGGTGCTGTCTGATGGCTGGTCTGATTGCCGTTGCCTGACCGCGCGGTACCGGATTTAATCTCGAGAAGCTGGTCTTAAAGATCCGGCCCAAGCGAGCTGCTCGGCGTAGCTCCAATAAAGGGACCGGATCGAACACGTCGATGGCATCTGAATGATCTGGTTGTAAAAGGTAACCAGATTGTTGGAGCTGGCCGTATGGCCAGATTTGGCACCCCCGCGGCGAAGCCGACGGGACAAGGTTTGCCAAATCCAACTAAAGATGAGCATTGGCAATGAGAACGATTAAGTGTCGTAAGGGCATTTGGTGGATGCCTTGGCATGCACAGGCGATGAAGGACGTGATACGCTGCGAAAAGCCGTGGGGAGCTGCGAATAAGCTTTGATCCATGGATCTCCGAATGGGGCAA
>NZ_JBFTIN010000098.1:0-1349 GCF_056394785.1 Rhizobium sp. 10N414
GCATGGAGGCTCGCCAAGTCAATGCTGCTCTTTCGGCCATGCGTAATAAGACGGACAAGAACGATGCGCGCGGCATTGCCCAGCTGCTTCGATCGGGTTGGTACAGCCGGGTACATGTGAAGAGCGTCGAAAGCCACTACACCCGAGCGCTACTTAGTAGCCGGAAGGTGATGCAGCGAAAATGCCTTGATCTCGAAAACGAGATTCGAGGGCTGCTCAAGGTCTTCGGCGTGAAGCTGCCCATACGCCTCAGGGGCGGTGCGTTTGAAGAGGCTGTCCGCGACACGATCGAAAACGATCCACCGCTCAGTCATGCGCTTTTGCCAATGCTAGAGGCTAGGCAAATGCTCTTGGAGACATTCCTCGAGCTGGATCGACGTGTCCGGAAGGCCGCCAATCAAGACACCATAACCACCCGTTTCATGAGCGTTCCGGGCGTCGGATATGTCACGGCCCTGAGCTTCAAGGCAGCAGTCGATGACCCCGCTCGCTTTAAGAGCTCACGAACTGTCGGAGCCCACTTTGGATTAACACCACGACGCTTCCAATCTGGTGAAAAAGATAATCCCGGCCGCATCTCACACGCTGGTGACGCCGATGTGCGCGCAACGCTCTACGCCGCGGCCAACGCGATGCTCATGCGATCGATTGCGTGGAGCAGCTTGAAAGCATGGGGTGTACGCCTCATGAAAACCAAAGGAAGACGGCGAGCCATTGTCGCTGTTGCCCGCAAAATTGCTGTCTTGCTCCATCGCATGTGGATTGACGGCACAGAATTCCGGTTCGGATTGGAGGCTGCAGCATGAATTGAAACAGCCACCGAAACCGATCCTGGCCGGATCGTCCCATGCGGACGACGGGATGGATGAAGCCGACTATGACTGCTGCGCTTCGAGCGCGTCCTTAAGCAAGGCTCTCCAGACCCTGATCCCATGCATGCGTGCAGCGGCTCCAAACGAACGGAGCCACCAGACTGCGGAGAGAAGCGTGACCCGCATGATCGATCAGGCCATCAAAGATCAGAAAGAGCTTGACCCAAATGCCCGATTAGAGAAGCAATCATGTGATGTCGCTGGAAAGGGAACTTGGCTGCCCGCTGTTCATCCGCTCGACGAGAAGGGTGGAGCTGACCAGGGCAGGCGAGACGTTCTATGATCGCTGTGTGCGGATCTTAAGCGACATCGACCTGACCACCGAACTGACCCGGGCAGCCGGCGGCAGTCGCATCCGCCAGATCAGGATCGGCAGCATCTATCCGGCCACCATGGGCATGCTGCCAACCTTCCTTGCCAAGATCGCCCGCAAGTATCCCGATGTCCGCATCCATATCGCGTCTGGCAATACCGGCG
>NZ_JBFTIN010000099.1:0-1287 GCF_056394785.1 Rhizobium sp. 10N414
GGTTTTACCCGAAGGTAGTGTGCTAACCGCAAGGAGGCAGCTAACCACGGTAGGGTCAGCGACTGGGGTGAAGTCGTAACAAGGTAGCCGTAGGGGAACCTGCGGCTGGATCACCTCCTTTCTAAGGAAGCTGTGGAATTGGTAAGACGACCGTCTTGAACGGTATGAACCTTCCCGTGCTTTTTAGAACATAGATCGGATCAGTCAGATCACGATCGAAACGCAATACGCCTGCCGATCTGCTTCGCAGACAGCGGGTATGGCGAGCTTTCGCCGTCCACGTTTCTCTTTCTTCATGAAGGATAGAACCTTGAGTTCTGCGCTCACGCGCTGTCCGCACCTTCGGTGCTGCGCTCCGCGAGGGCGCCGGACGACCGGCGACGGCCTCTGGCCTGCATGGGTGCCTGACGCAGACTTAATCGTTCAGCGAGATGGGCCCGTAGCTCAGTTGGTTAGAGCACACGCTTGATAAGCGTGGGGTCGGAAGTTCAAGTCTTCCCGGGCCCACCATTTGCATTTGCAAGTGATGGTTAGGGAATGCCTGATCCTGACGGTTTGCTGTCAGGTGTTGCGATGGTTGGGGCTGTAGCTCAGCTGGGAGAGCACCTGCTTTGCAAGCAGGGGGTCAGCGGTTCGATCCCGCTCAGCTCCACCAAATCGCTTTGGTGTCGAGCCGGGATATCCTTCTGGAGAAAAACAAAGTTTGCATCGGCTTCGGCCGGATGCCTGTTCTGCATATATCGTGAAGAGAAGATTGATCTGGAGGCTTCCAGGTGTTTTGCACAATCCYATGGATTGSGCGAGATGTCCGAGCCCAGTTCTGTTGAAACCAAGGATGGCTTAGTCGGCCGGATCTGGTGGAGGGACTGGAGGTAGGAAGGAAGCYTGTCRTSAGGATTGCCCATTGTTCGGTGCCTTTTGGTGCTGTCTGATGGTTGGTCTGATTACCGTTGCCTGACCGCGCGGTACCGGATTTAATCTCGAGAAGCTGGTCTTAAAGATCCGGCCCAAGCGAGCTGCTCGGCGTAGCTCCAATAAAGGGACCGGATCGAACACGTCGATGGCATTGTTGGATTGACTGGGTTGTAAAAGGTAACCCGGTCTGTTGCCGTTTCCTTCGGGATGCGGGCAACGAGATGATGAGCATTGGCAATGAGAACGATTAAGTGTCGTAAGGGCATTTGGTGGATGCCTTGGCATGCACAGGCGATGAAGGACGTGATACGCTGCGAAAAGCCGTGGGGAGCTGCGAATAAGCTTTGATCCATGGATCTCCGAATGGGGCAA
>NZ_JBFTIN010000100.1:0-1278 GCF_056394785.1 Rhizobium sp. 10N414
TCGACGAACGATCATGACCTTCTTCAACGTAAAGGGCTCACCGCGCCAATTGCGATGCCCCAGTGCGTTGAGACGACTGGCAATCTGCTGGTCGTTGTCGGTCTCCAGCAGTTCGTTGATCAACGCTACGACTGCTTCCGGGGTCTTGCGGATCACGGCCATGGGCCGAGGACGAGCGACTGCCAGACTTTGCGTGCGACCTCCGCGCCAGCGGATGTGCATGTTGATCTGCTCGTCGACCAGCAGTGTCACGTCTTCGATGAGGAGGCCGAGCATGCGTTTACGCTCGACTGCGCTTGTACGTCCGTTGTTCCAGATGCGAGGAAAATCGGCGGCCAGCGCTCGAATCCGTTCCTGCGCAGCGCCGTCCAGCAATGACTGGTCTGTTTCGTTTTGACGCTCATGTTCGCGCTGAAGCGCATCGAGGTCGCGTAGCTTCCCATTCCAGTCCGCTTCGAGTGCGTCGGCAACCAAGCGGTTGTCAGGATCGACCTTCAGATAGCGGCGGCGTGCGAGTTCAGCCTCATACCGGGTGCGCTGCAACTGATTGTCGCGCAGCGAGGCGGCTTGCTCGACACGTTGTGAGATCTCCTGCTGCACCGCCAGCGCGACCTCTATCGCCGTCGGGGCCATTGCTTCGAGCAGCAATGCGCTGACCGCTTCATCGATCGCAGGCCCTCTTGCCCATTGGCAGGTCTTTCCAGCGCGACGAACGACGGCCTCGTTGCAGACGTAATAAGGACGAAGCTTGTCCTGGAATTGTTCATAATGAACCCGCATGCGAGCGCCGCATCGACCGCACAAAACTCGACCTTGCAACAAACCGCTGCCCTGGCGAGGCATACGACCCCGCAGGCCCGGAGAAAAACCGACTGCATTTTGTTCCAGGCTTGCTTGATTACGCTCGAACTCATCCCACGAGATATAGCCTTCGTGGGCCTGAGGGATGAGCACCTGCCAGTCGGACCTCGGCATCTTCTGCTGTACGGACTTGAGCTTGGCATTGTAGACAGTGCGTGTGCGTCCGTACGCGAAAGCGCCAGCGTATCGGGGATTGTGCAAAATCTGAAGCAGACGGGAGTGGTCGATCTCGCTCCAAAGGACATCGCCCTTGCCGATGCCGCGCCGGATGCGCCGAGGAAACAGGATCTTCTCGCTGCGCAGGCGCCGCACGACCGCGCAGGCTGATCCCGCCTCCCGGAAGGTATCGAACAGCATGCGCACCGTGTCCTGGATCTGGCGATCCGGATCGAGAACCACGCGCGTATCAGGCGTGTA
>NZ_JBFTIN010000101.1:0-1274 GCF_056394785.1 Rhizobium sp. 10N414
TTGTCGGCTGCGATCCGCCTGAAACAGGTCAATCCGGAACTGTCGGTCGTCGTGCTCGAGAAGGGGGCTGAGGTCGGCGCGCACATCCTGTCAGGTGCCGTCGTCGATCCCATCGGCATCGACCGTCTGCTGCCTGGCTGGCGCCAAGAGGCTGATCATCCGTTCAAGACCGAAGTGACGGACGACCACTTCCTGGTGCTCGGCCCGGCGGGCTCGGTGCGCCTGCCGAATTTCATGATGCCGCCGCTGATGAGCAACCACGGCAACTACATCGTTTCGCTTGGCAACGTYTGTCGCTGGCTCGCCACCAAGGCGGAAGAACTCGGCGTCGAGATCTATCCGGGTTTTGCCGCGACCGAGGTGCTCTACAACGACGAGGGKGCCGTCATTGGCGTGGCCACCGGCGACATGGGMATCGAGAAGAACGGCGAGCCCGGCCCGAACTACACCCGCGGCATGGCGCTAACAGGCAAGTATGTGCTGATCGGCGAGGGGGTCCGCGGTTCGCTTGCCAAGCAGTTGATCGCCAAGTTCGATCTGTCGAGGGATCGCCAGCCGCAAAAGTTCGGTATCGGCATCAAGGAACTCTGGCAGGTGAAGCCCGAKCACCACAGCCGAGGTCTCGTGCAGCACTCGTTCGGCTGGCCGCTCGGCATGAAGACCGGYGGCGGCTCCTTCCTTTACCACCTCGAAGACAATCTCGTTGCCGTCGGCTTCGTCGTCCACCTGAACTACAAGAACCCTTACCTGTATCCCTTCGAGGAGTTCCAGCGCTTCAAGACGCATCCGGCGATCCGCACGACCTTCGAGGGCGGCAAACGGCTGTCCTATGGTGCGCGTGCGATCACCGAGGGCGGCTATCAGTCTGTACCGAAGTTGTCCTTCCCCGGCGGCGCCCTGATCGGCTGTTCGGCGGGCTTCGTCAACGTGCCGCGCATCAAGGGCAGCCACAATGCCGTGCTGTCGGGCATGATGGCAGCGAACCGGATCGCCGCGGCGATTGCCGCCGGTCGCGCCAATGACGAGGTGGTCGAGATCGAGAACGAGTGGCGCTCGAGCGACATCGGCAAGGACCTGAAGAGGGTGCGCAACGTCAAGCCGCTGTGGTCGAAGTTCGGCACGGCAATCGGCGTGGCGCTCGGCGGTTTCGACATGTGGACGAACCAGCTCTTCGGCCTTTCGATCTTCGGTACGCTGAAGCACGGCAAGACGGATGCGGCCTCGCTGGAGCCGGCCGCCAAGCACAAGCCGATCGCCTACCCGAARYCCGACGG
>NZ_JBFTIN010000102.1:0-1271 GCF_056394785.1 Rhizobium sp. 10N414
CTAGACGACCGATTCCATGAAAGCGGCGTTTGATGGAACCTGACGTGCGCTGGTGGATTCCTGGTTTGAGATTATTCAAATGAGGAGTTTCATCATGGCACCAAGGCGGCGAGTCATTGAGCTGGCGATGAGCGAGCAAGAGATCGAAACGCTGACAGCTCTTTCGCGGTCTCGAACCGAGCCGGCGAGCCGGGTATCGCGGGCAGCCATGCTGCTGGCCTACCGCGAGAACCCGTCGTTYTTTGCGGTGGGACGACGACTTGGCGTGCATCATCAGACGGTCCAGCGCTGTGTTGAGCGCGCCGAGAGCTATGGCCCGCTTTCGGCACTCGACGACCGGCCGCGTCCGGGCAAGGAGCCGGTAATCACGCCGGAGGCCAAGGCCTGGCTGGTGTCTTTGGCATGCGACAAGGCCAAGGACCATGGCTATCCGCACGAACTGTGGACGACGCGGCTGCTGGCCCGCCATGCGCGCGAGCACGGACCGGGGGCCGGGCATTCCTGTCTGGCCCGTCTGGTTCAGGGCACGGTGAGCAAGCTCCTTGGCCAGGAGGAAATCAAGCCGCACAAGATGCGCTACTATCTGGAACGTCGCGATGCCGAGTTCGAGCAGAAGATGGCGGAGGTCTTGTGTGTCTATCGCGAGGTCCAGGTCCTGAAAAAGGCCGCCGCCCGGTCGAACAAATCGGGCAAGCGGGTTGCGATCGTCTCCTACGACGAGAAGCCTGGAATCCAGGCGATCGCGACGACGGCGCCGGATTTGCCGCCCGTGCCGGGCGTCCATCCGGCGTTTGCGCGCGATTTTGAATATAAACGTCACGGCACGCTCAGCCTGTTGGCTGGAATTGACCTGCTGACAGGCAAGGTCCACGCGCTCGTCAAGGACCGCCACCGCAGCCGCGAGTTCATCGAATTCCTCAAGCTGCTCGATGCCGCCTATCCGGCCGGCACCGCCATCAAGTTGATCCTCGACAATCATTCCGCACACATCTCGAAAGAAACCAGAGCCTGGCTCGATMAACGACCGGCAGGCCGCTTCGAATTTACCTTCACGCCCAAACACGGCTCCTGGCTCAACCTGATCGAGGGCTTCTTCTCCAAGTTCGCCCGCTCCGTCCTGCGCCACATCCGGGTGACCTCAAAACACGAGCTCAAGGAACGCATTATGGCCGGTATCGACGACATCAATCGTCATCCCGTCATCCACACATGGTCATACAAGCTCGCCGAGGCTGCTTGATATGATTCGAACCACGAAAACGCGCTACT
This sequence comes from Rhizobium sp. 10N414, assembly GCF_056394785.1. NCBI lineage: Bacteria > Pseudomonadati > Pseudomonadota > Alphaproteobacteria > Hyphomicrobiales > Rhizobiaceae > Rhizobium > Rhizobium sp. 10N414. Next base: position 1,270 of record NZ_JBFTIN010000102.1, read on the forward strand.
AG
>NZ_JBFTIN010000103.1:0-1179 GCF_056394785.1 Rhizobium sp. 10N414
CAAATGGCAAAGAGTAAGTTTGAGCGCAACAAGCCGCACGTTAACATCGGCACGATCGGCCACGTTGACCACGGCAAGACGTCTCTGACGGCAGCGATCACGAAGTACTTCGGCGAGTTCAAGGCGTACGACCAGATCGACGCGGCTCCGGAAGAAAAGGCTCGCGGCATCACCATTTCGACGGCACACGTCGAATACGAGACCCCGAACCGCCACTATGCCCACGTTGACTGCCCCGGCCACGCCGACTACGTCAAGAACATGATCACCGGTGCTGCGCAGATGGACGGCGCGATCCTGGTTTGCTCGGCTGCCGACGGCCCGATGCCGCAGACCCGCGAGCACATCCTGCTTGCTCGCCAGGTTGGCGTTCCGGCGATCGTCGTGTTCCTCAACAAGGTCGACCAGGTTGACGACGCCGAGCTTCTCGAACTCGTCGAGCTCGAAGTTCGCGAACTTCTGTCGTCCTACGACTTCCCGGGCGACGACATTCCGGTCATCAAGGGCTCGGCTCTTGCCGCTCTCGAAGACTCCGACAAGAAGATCGGCGAAGACGCGATCCGCGAGCTGATGGCAGCTGTTGACGCCTACATCCCAACGCCTGAGCGTCCGATCGACCAGCCGTTCCTGATGCCGATCGAAGACGTGTTCTCGATCTCGGGCCGTGGTACGGTTGTGACCGGCCGCGTCGAGCGCGGTATCGTCAAGGTTGGCGAAGAAGTCGAAATCGTCGGCATCCGCCCGACCTCGAAGACGACGGTTACCGGCGTTGAAATGTTCCGTAAGCTGCTCGACCAGGGCCAGGCTGGCGACAACATCGGTGCTCTGGTTCGCGGTGTGAACCGTGACGGCGTCGAGCGTGGTCAGATCCTGTGCAAGCCGGGCTCTGTCAAGCCGCACAAGAAGTTCAAGGCTGAAGCCTACATCCTGACGAAGGAAGAAGGCGGCCGTCATACGCCGTTCTTCACCAACTACCGTCCGCAGTTCTACTTCCGCACGACGGACGTCACCGGCATCGTCACCCTGCCGGAAGGCACGGAAATGGTCATGCCTGGCGACAACGTCACTGTAGACGTCGAGCTGATCGTTCCGATCGCGATGGAAGAAAAGCTGCGCTTCGCTATCCGCGAAGGCGGCCGTACCGTCGGCGCCGGCATCGTCGCCTCGATCGTCGAGTAA
>NZ_JBFTIN010000104.1:0-1089 GCF_056394785.1 Rhizobium sp. 10N414
GATGTAACCGCTGATCTTCAGGCAGGTTTCGGTGCCCGGGATGTAGAAGTAGCCGCTGCCGTAAGCGTCGCAAACGCGGACGTATTCAACTGGTTCCGGCTCAGCAGCAACGATGGCGTCAGCAGCCTGGGCGCTCGTAAAGGCAGCCAAGGCCGCGGTCGTGCTCACAAGGATCATCTTAATGTTCATTCTCAGTCCAATCTTCTGTCGATTGGGCACAGGTCATCATTGCCGAGAAACGGCTCTACCTACCCAGTTTTGGTGAAGGACTCTGCGAAGCAATTTGCGTTAGCGCAGAAGCGTGTTGCTCATTCTACCTGAATGAAAAAACTACCAATGACATTGTCTATTTGAAAAATGCACGGATCCCCCTTGGTATCTATGATTGAGCATTGCCCCACGGCATCGCTTATGCCCGTGCTACCTATCGCGGTGTTGTTCTCGTCCGCAAACTTGAATTGCAAAGGATTTATAAGTTCCCGTTATAGATGGCTTGATCGTCACCATGATCTGACCTGAATCTCTCCTGACGCCGCAAAATTCCCTCGAGAGGAGGAGATCACGGGCGAGGTGCGTGAAATCGCTGTCACGGGCTACAGCAATGCCGAGGAGGGTTTGTCAGCAGCGGTTTTCGATCATCAGGCCCGACCGGTTTCCTTTTGAGGGAGCCACCGTCCTTCCTCCGTTTAAGGACCTCGGCGATCGTCCACTACATAGCAGTCTGTGACCGCCGAAGGACCGTTCAGAAAATTACCTCGTAAGTTCAATCAGTTGTTCGAATTGTCTCGAGATTCCAATAGTCCTGCTTGACGGCTCTCTGGTTGGGCATCTATAAGCCCCCTCACTGAACGAGGGCGGCGGCGCTGCTGGCGACGAAGTCCTTCGCTCTCAAGTTTCTTTTAAGATTGGCTTAGCTGCTGATTGGTTCCTTGGACTTTCTGGTTTGAGGCGAGGAAATTCGACCGGGGTATCTGGTCTGTTATTTGACAATTGAAGATGAGAAGAAAGAGAAACGTGGGCGGCGGAGCTTGCGGGACCGGAAGAGATTTCGGTTCTTTGAAAGAGACTTTGGCGGTCACGTTTATCAAG
>NZ_JBFTIN010000105.1:0-1084 GCF_056394785.1 Rhizobium sp. 10N414
CTGCGCTGCGCCCGCATCTTTCCAAGGGCGACATCATGATCGATGCCGGCAACGCCAACTTCCGCGACACGATCGCCCGTTTCGACCGCCTGAAGAACACCGACCTCACCTTCATCGGCATGGGTGTCTCGGGTGGTGAAGAGGGTGCACGCCATGGGCCTTCGATCATGGTCGGYGGCACCGAGGACTCCTGGAAGCGCGTCGAGAAGGTGCTGACCTCGATCGCCGCCAAATACAACGRTGATCCTTGCGTTGCCTGGCTCGGCAATGACGGTGCCGGCCATTTCGTCAAGACGATCCACAACGGCATCGAATATGCCGACATGCAGATGATCGCCGAAATCTACGGCATCCTGCGCGATGGTCTCGGCAAGAGCGCCAAGGACATTTCCGGCATCTTCGGCGAATGGAACAARGGTCGCTTGAACTCCTACCTGATCGAGATTTCCGAGAAGGTGCTGGCCGCGAGTGATCCGGTCTCCGGTGGCCCGATGGTCGACATGATYCTYGACAAGGCCGGCCAGAAGGGCACCGGCAAGTGGTCGGCGATCGAAGCGCAGAACATGGGCATTCCGGCAACCGCGATCGAAGCCGCCGTTGCCGCCCGCAGCCTGTCGTCGATGAAGACCGAGCGCGAAGCCGCCGAGAAGATCTTCGGCAAGCCGGAATACAAGTTCCCGATCGCCTACGGCCCCGAACTCAACAAGGATCTGGAGCTGGCGCTGTTCGCCGCCAAGATCGGCGCYTATGCGCAGGGCTTCGCCGTCATGGCGGAAGCATCGCGCGAGTTCAACTGGTCGCTGCCGATGCCTGTCATCGCCAAGATCTGGCGAGCCGGCTGYATCATCCGCTCGCAGTTCCTCGACGAGATCACCTCGGCCTTCACCAAGGCTCCGGATGCTGCCAACCTGGTSGTGACGCCTGCCTTCTCCGAGATGGTCAAGGAATCGATCCCGGCGCTGCGCCGCGTCGTTGCGGCGGCCCTGCAAGCCGGCCTGCCGGTTCCGGCGCTGACCTCGGCGCTGACCTATTTCGACGCCTATCGCCAAGGCCGCGGCACCGCGAACCTGATCCAGGCGCAGCG
>NZ_JBFTIN010000106.1:0-970 GCF_056394785.1 Rhizobium sp. 10N414
CTGGCCCGGCGCGAGCTGATCGCTGTCAATATTGGTGGTGCCGGCATCGTCGTCGTCGATGGCGAAGAGTTTCAGGCCGGTACCCGCGACATGGTCTATGCCGGCATGGGGGCTTCGGTGACATTCCGGTCCGTATCGGCCGAACAACCTGCAAAATTCTACCTGCTCAGCGCCCCCGCGCATGTTCGTCACCCCGCAAAGCATATCGGCATTTCAGATGCCAAGCGCGTCGATCTCGGCTCTCAGGCAACGAGCAACGAGCGTTCGATCTTTCAGTTCATCCACCCGGACGGCGCCAGGACCTGCCAGCTCGTCGTCGGCATGACGACGCTTGCTGAAGGCTCTGTCTGGAACACCATGCCCTGCCACGTCCATGACCGGCGGATGGAGGCCTATCTCTATTTCGATCTGCCGGAAAAGGCCCGCGTCGTGCATCTGATGGGAGAGCCGAACGAAACGCGCCACCTGATCGTCAAGAACGAGGAGGCGATCCTGTCGCCGGGTTGGTCCATCCATTCCGGTGTCGGCACATCAAGCTACACATTCATCTGGGCCATGGCCGGTGACAATGTCGACTATACCGACGTCGACCTTGTCGCCATCGAAGATCTTAGGTGAGGAGGGGGAATATGGCAGCGAGTGATCTTTTCGTGCCGGCCAAGGATGCCGAGTGGACCAGTCCGGAACCGGGCGTGASSCGTCGCATCATGGCCYACCTGCCTGAGATGATGATGGTCGAGGTSGTTTTYGAGAAGGACGCCGTCGGTGCGCTTCATTCCCATCMCCACATCCAGGCAAGCTATGTRGCTGAGGGCAGTTTCGAGGTGACGATCGACGGCAGGACGGAAAYCCTGCACCAGGGAGGCAGCTTCATCGTTCCCCCCGATCTGGTGCATGGGGTCAAGGCTCTCGAGAAGGGCCGCCTGATCGATACGTTTACGCCACATCGCGCCGAGTTTCTGAAGTGAGC
>NZ_JBFTIN010000107.1:0-952 GCF_056394785.1 Rhizobium sp. 10N414
GTCCGCGGCACCGGCGGCACGGTCTCGATCAAGACCACCGACTATGTGCTCGGCACGACCAACACCCTGTTCAACGGCACGACCACCGGCGGCATTCTTGGTGGGACCGGCGCAAGCTCCGGCCAGTCGGTCTACGGCTTCACGATCGGTACTAGCACGACCCAAGGCGACATCGACAACCTGCTGACGGACGTCGAAACCACGCTGAAGAACATGACCACTCTCGGTTCGCAGCTCGGTTCGCTCCAGACTCGCGTCGACATCCAGTCGGACTTCGTGTCTTCGCTCAGCGACTCGATCGACTCCGGTATCGGCCGCCTGGTCGACGCCGACATGGAAGAAGAGTCCTCCAAGCTCAGCGCCCTGCAGACCCAGCAGCAGCTGGCGATCCAGTCGCTGTCGATCGCGAACTCCTCTTCGCAGAACATTCTCTCGCTGTTCCGCTAATAGCCCGTACGGCAGATTGAAGAAAGCTTGCGGCCGGGTCATTCCCGGCCGTAAGTGTTTTAATTTCCAGTTAACGAACGATCCGTAACTACCGGATATTTTTAATAAATTTCCCCATACAGGTTCAGGATTTCTTAACCATGATGCCGTCATATGGGCCTATCGAAACGGCGAGTTGATTGCGCAGTACGAAGCGATCAACAGGCATGACGCTGACCGCCGTTCCCGGTAGAAAGTCCGGAATGTCCCTTCACATCAATTCTGCCAAAGGGGCAAATCAATGACCAGCATTCTGACCAACAACTCCGCCATGGCGGCACTCCAGACGCTGCGCAACGTCAACAGCAATCTGGCGGACACGCAGAACGCCGTTTCGTCTGGCCTGCGCGTCGGCAAGGCTGCCGACAACGCTGCCTACTGGTCGATCGCCACGACGATGAAGTCGGACAACAAGGCCCTTTCGGCTGTTTCCGACGCCCTCGGCATGGGCGCCGCCAAGCTCGAC
>NZ_JBFTIN010000108.1:0-929 GCF_056394785.1 Rhizobium sp. 10N414
AGCTAGGTGTGTAGTCCCTGAGTGTGATGGTGCATCATTGAACCTGAGTCGTCAGGAAGAGGATGCATTATGGGAAGTATTCTTCACGGCAGCGCCCGCACGACGCCGCGTCTTCGAGCCGAACTCCAAGCGTCGCAAGAAAGTACCCGGTCCCTTGCCGCCCGCTACGGCCTGAACTCGAAGACGGTGGCCAAATGGCGCGAGCGGACCACGACGGCCGATGCACCGATGGGGCCTAAGTCTCCCAAGAGCACGGTGCTGACGCCGGCTGAGGAGGCCATCGTGGTGGCTTTCCGGCAGAAGACGCTGCTGCCACTGGATGACGTGCTGGGCTGCCTACGCGATACCATTCCCAACCTTAGTCGCAGCGCGCTGCACCGCTGCCTGCAACGCCATGGCATATCCCGACTACCGGTCGAGGAAACCAAGGAGCGGCGCAAGCGGTTCAAGAACTACGAGATGGGTTACGTCCACATCGACAGTTGCGAGTTGCGGCATGCCGATGGAAAGCTGGTCATGTTCCTCGCCATCGACCGGGTTTCGAAGTTCACCCATGTCGAGTTCCACGACTGCGCTGGAAAGATGGAAGGCGCAGCCTTCCTTCGGAAYGTGGTCGAGGTTTTCCCCTACAAGATCCACACCGTGCTTACCGACAATGGTATGGCCTTCGCCGACCTGCCCAAAAACCGCACCGGCCCCAGCCGCCGCTTCCTAGGCCCGCATATCTTCGACCGCGTCTGCATCGCTAACAGCATCGAGCATCGGCTGACCAAGCCCTACCATCCTTGGACGAACGGCCAGGCCGAGCGGATGAATCGAACCATCAAGGACGCCACCGTCAAGGTCTACCATTATGACGACCTGGAAAGTCTCAAGGCCCATGTCCTGGCCTTCGTCACTGCTTACAACCTCGCCAAACACCTCAAGGC
>NZ_JBFTIN010000109.1:0-888 GCF_056394785.1 Rhizobium sp. 10N414
TCTTGGCGCCAGCCAGGCAGCAGACGGTCGATGCCGATGGGATCGACGACGGCACCTGACAGGATGTGCGCGCCGACCTCAGCCCCCTTCTCGAGCACGACGACCGACAGTTCCGGATTGACCTGTTTCAGGCGGATCGCAGCCGACAATCCCGCAGGGCCGCCACCGACGATCACAACGTCGAATTCCATGCTTTCGCGCTCGGGCAGTTCAGTCGTATCGGTCATCACAACGCCGTCTGCAATTCCGGCAAGACGTCGAAGAGATCGGCGACGAGACCATAGTCGGCCACCTGGAAGATCGGCGCTTCCTCGTCCTTGTTGATGGCGACGATGACCTTCGAATCCTTCATGCCGGCGAGGTGCTGGATGGCACCCGAGATGCCGCAGGCGATGTAGAGATCAGGAGCAACCACCTTGCCGGTCTGGCCGACCTGCCAGTCGTTCGGGGCGTAGCCGGYATCGACGGCAGCGCGCGAGGCGCCGACGGCAGCCCCGAGCCTGTCGGCAACCGGCAGGATGACTTCGTTGAACTTTTCGGCCGAGCCAAGCGCACGTCCCCCGGAGATGATGATCTTCGCCGAGGACAGTTCCGGACGGTCGGAGGTGGACATCGCCTGGCTCACAAAGCTCGACAGGTGTTGATCGGCTACCGCTGCGACGCTTTCAACAGCGGTAGCCGATCCGCTTCCTTCGGCAGGTGCGAAGGAAGCCGTGCGCACGGTGATGACTCGTCTGGCGTCGGTCGCCTGCACCGTCTGGATGGCGTTGCCGGCATAGATCGGCCGCTTGAAGGTGTCAGCCGAAACCACCTCGATGATCTCGGAGACCTGCGCGACATCGAGCAGGGCGGCGACGCGCGGCATGACGTTCTTGCCGGTCGAGGTGG
>NZ_JBFTIN010000110.1:0-868 GCF_056394785.1 Rhizobium sp. 10N414
CTAGGCTGTGGTGACAATTTAACTATTTGATCCATAGCATGATGCTCGCGAGCTTTATGAAGCCGAGGAAGTTGTCGGCGATCTTGTCGTAGCGCGTTGCGATACGCCGCCATTGTTTGAGCTTGGCGAAGAAGCTCTCAATGCCCCATCGCTGTTTGTAGGCAAGGCGATCATAGGCATGTTGGTGCTTGCGATGTCGGCGTGGCGGAATGACTGGCTCGCCGCCTTGATCAAGAATGATGTCATGCAAGCTGTCGGCATCATAGGCGCGATCCGCGAGCACCTGTTTGGCTGGGAGTGCGCGGATAAGGTCGCAAGCCGGTGCCATGTCGTTCTGTTGTCCAGGGCCGAGTTGAAAGCGAACCGGCAATCCCAGTGCATCAACTACCGCATGGATTTTGCTGCCAAATCCACCTCGGGAGCGGCCGAGAGCCTGGGCTTGCGCTCCCCCCTTTTTCGCCGCCCGCCGGCGGCTTGGGCCTGCGCCCGGATAACCGTGGCGTCGATGGACAACCACTCCATGTCCGGATCRACAGAAACTGCTTCGAAAATCCGGTCGAATATGCCCTGCTCGATCCAACGGTAATAGCGCCGTTTGACCGTCTGATAGGGGCCAAAACGGTCTTCCGGCAGATCACGCCAGCGCGCTCCGGACCGGGCAAGCCACAGTATCGCGTCGAAGAACCGACGCCCATCACTGCGAGGACCGCGCCTGCCTTTGCGACCACCGGGCACAAACGGCTTCAGCCGCTCCCACTGGTCATCTCGAAGAACCTCACCATCCATCGCCGACCTCCAAAAGTCAGCGTTGAATCTGATTTGCGACTCGAATGGAATCCCGGATCGTTAAATTGTCACCACAGCCTAG
>NZ_JBFTIN010000111.1:0-767 GCF_056394785.1 Rhizobium sp. 10N414
GGTGAATGTCTCTGAGATCGACCGCATCCAGATCGACCGCGGCCTCGCCTTCATCGGCGACATCGATGGGCGCATCAAGCAGTCGGAGGCGACGATCCGGACGATGACCAAGGCCAATGGCAATGTGAGGCTATTGAAGACCATCCCCGGCATCGGCGAGTTCTTTGCCCGGCTGATCGATGCGGAGATCGACGACATATCACGGTTCCGCAACCCGAAGAAGCTTGCCGCCTATGCCGGCCTTGTACCCTCGACCTATTCGAGCGGCGGCAAGACCTTCCACGGCAAGATCATCAAGCAGGGCAACAAGTGGCTGCGCTGGGCCTTCGTCGAAGCGGTGACACCTGCCATCGCCAGCGATGCGCAGCTGCGCGCTCAATACGAACACCTGAAGTTCAGAGGAGTAAACAAGGCGCGCGTGGCCATCGCGCGCAAGCTTTTGACGATCGCCTTCCAGATCCTGCGTGACCAGCGCGCCTACGAGCCGCGCGGTGCCAGCCCCACGGAAGGCGCGTCGACGATATCCCGGTTGTCCTGATGATCGTCTAGCGAGCCCGGCAGGCCTGGGCTGCGCTCCTCAGGGAGAATGGGAAACCGGGAGCCGAACATCACTCTGTGACCGAAGCCAACGCATCAGGTCACGCATTGGAGATTGGTTCGAGAACCGCAGGACGGCAACACTCTGTCCAGCGGAAGGAAAGATTGAGCCGATCGGCGTCGATGCCGATCAAAACGAAACTGAACCCAAGGAAAAGCCGCCAGTTCAA
>NZ_JBFTIN010000112.1:0-695 GCF_056394785.1 Rhizobium sp. 10N414
CATGGTCTGTCACGCTCCAGAGTGTTGTCTCGACAACTTCACTTTAGAGACCCGCGGCCGGCCATGGCCACAAGGACGGCGCGCTGCGCTAGGTAGGGCTTCGCGCGCCGTCTGCCACGGCAGAGCAAGCTTCCCAATGTGCTATGGCAGCGAGTTCACCAGCAACGCGATCCTGCAATGGACGGATCGGGGCAAGGTGGATTGGCATTACATCGCGCCTGGCAAGCCGATCCAGAACGCCTTCATCGAAAGCTTCAATGGGCGGCTGCGAGACGAGTTCTTGAATGCTCTTCTCGTCACTGACCCAAGCTCGATCAGCGCTTTCAAATTGGCGCAGCGACTACAACGATCATCGACCGCATTCTGGACTCGGCTGGATGACACCTGCCGAGTTCGCTCAGACAATCAACCCGCGACGTGATGCGGTGCTGCGCAGCCGAAATGGCTCCGCACCGCAACCCGCCGCTACCGCCCCAATTACAGCAACCCAAAACCGCTGGAGCAAACTCAAAACTGGATAAAACTTGGGGGCAAGGTCAATCGAGAGCTAGTAGCGCGTTTTCGTGGTTCGAATCATATCAAGCAGCCTCGGCGAGCTTGTATGACCATGTGTGGATGACGGGATGACGATTGATGTCGTCGATACCGGCCATAATGCGTTCCTTGAGCTCGTGTTTTGAGGTCACCCGGATGTG
>NZ_JBFTIN010000113.1:0-635 GCF_056394785.1 Rhizobium sp. 10N414
TGCCATATTCCCCCTCCTCACCTAAGATCTTCGATGGCGACAAGGTCGACGTCGGTATAGTCGACATTGTCACCGGCCATGGCCCAGATGAATGTGTAGCTTGATGTGCCGACACCGGAATGGATCGACCAACCCGGCGACAGGATCGCCTCCTCGTTCTTGACGATGAGGTGGCGCGTTTCGTTCGGCTCGCCCATCAGATGCACGACGCGGGCCTTTTCCGGCAGATCGAAATAGAGATAGGCCTCCATCCGCCGGTCATGCACGTGGCAGGGCATGGTGTTCCACACCGAGCCTTCAGCAAGCGTCGTCATGCCCACAACGAGTTGGCAGGTCCTGGCGCCGTCCGGGTGAATGAACTGGAAGATCGAGCGCTCGTTGCTCGTTGCCTGTGCCCCGAGATCGACGCGCTTGGCATCTGAAATGCCGATATGCTTTGCAGGGTGACGGACATGCGCGGGGGCGCTGAGCAGGTAGAATTTTGCCGGTTGTTCGGCCGATACGGACCGGAATGTCACCGAAGCCCCCATGCCGGCATAGACCATGTCGCGGGTACCGGCCTGAAACTCTTCGCCATCGACGACGACGATGCCGGCACCACCAATATTGACAGCGATCAGCTCGCGCCGGGCCAG
>NZ_JBFTIN010000114.1:0-584 GCF_056394785.1 Rhizobium sp. 10N414
GCAGGGCGGCGACGCGCGGCATGACGTTCTTGCCGGTCGAGGTGGCGGCGGCGATGATCGTATCATAGCTTGCGGCCAGCGAAACGATCAGGGCGGCCAGCGGCTCGGCCAGATTGTTGGCAAGGCTTGCGTCCTCGGCAACCAGCACCCTGGAAACGCCCGAGAGCTTGGCAGCCTGTTCGGCCGCGGCCTTGGCGCCGATGCCGGCGACAAGGATGGTGACGTCGCTTCCCTGTTCCTTGGCGATCTGTGTCGCCGCCGTCAGCGCCTTGGCGGTCTGGTCGGAAAGGTGGTTGCCGTCGTGATCAGCCAGAAGAAGAATGGCCATGGATATATCTCCCTTTCTCGAACCTTTAAAGCACGCCGGCTTCGGTCTTCAGCTTTTCGACCAGCTCGGCGACCGACTTGACCTTGACGCCCGCCTTGCGGCCGGACGGCTCCTCGGTCTTCAAGACCTTCAGACGCGGCGCGGTGGAGACGCCGAAGTCGGCCGGCGTCTTCTTGTCGAGCGGCTTCTTCTTCGCCTTCATGATGTTCGGCAGCGAGGCGTAGCGCGGCTCGTTCAAGCGCAGATCTGATGTGAC
>NZ_JBFTIN010000115.1:0-580 GCF_056394785.1 Rhizobium sp. 10N414
AGGATGGATGTCATGGTCAACCCGGTCGAAGAACTTCTCCAGATCCACGTCCACAACGATCCGCCGTCCGGACTGCACGAACGATTGCGCCGCCAGGACGGCATCGTGCGCACTCCTTCCCGGACGGAAGCCGTAGCTGTGCTGGCTGAAGGTCGGATCAAGGATTGGCTGAAGGACTTGCAGGAGCGCCTGTTGGATCAGGCGGTCCAGCACCGTGGGGATGCCAAGCTCGCGCTCGCCGCCCCCTGGCTTCGGGATCATCACCCGACGCACCGGCTGTGGCCGATACGTCCCCTCCCGCAGGCTGTCGCGGATGGCAGGCCAAGAGATGCGCAGCGTCGCAGCCGTCTGGTCGATATCCAGACCGTCCACGCCCGCCGCGCCTTTGTTGGCCCGCACCTGCTTCCACGCCCGCAGAAGGTTCTCTCGCCGCAGGGCCACCTCAAGCAGCCCTGCGCCCGTGTCGTTCCCGATCCGCGGCGGGGGCTCGGCTTCGTCGAGACCAGAGCCCGGACGGGCTTCACCCGCTTGCCTCTCCGATCTCCCGGGCTGTCCCGGCATCTGACGCATGGCCTTGCTC
>NZ_JBFTIN010000116.1:0-560 GCF_056394785.1 Rhizobium sp. 10N414
GCGCAGTCCTTCGCCGGCTTCGATGGGCGGCGAGGGGTCGAGCGCTATCAGGACGCGCAATGGTATAGTCTTTCGACCGGCACGCCCGCGCTGAAAGATGCGCTGACGGTTATCGACTGCGAACTTGAAACGGTACTCAACCACCATTCACACGCGATCCTTATCGGTCACGTTTGCGCGATTAAAACGCGTGACGATGTCGAGCCGTTGCTCTACTGGACTCATGCCTGCGGCGCGAATCAACAGGTTCAGATGGCAATCCCCCACATCATCGCGTCTCGGCGAGCGCAACAAACAGCGGCGGGCAACCGACCCTGCCTAGATCCGTTAGTCTATGTTGTCAGCCGCGCCGTGCCAGCGACCGCGCGATGTCGACAATATCATCACGGCCAGCGGTTGGATCTTCTCTGTTCCAGGCGATCCCAAGCCCGATCCGGAAGTCGATCCCGCTTACCTTCTTCAGTTCAAAGCCGCGATTGGGAAGATCAAGCGTCCATTCCGGCGCAAAGCCGATGCCAAGCCCGGCAGAGACCAGCGACACCAGCGCATAGGTGTCATCG
>NZ_JBFTIN010000117.1:0-514 GCF_056394785.1 Rhizobium sp. 10N414
CCGATCGTGAAGCCGTAGACCGACTGGCCGGAGCTTGCGCCGGTCCCACCAAGAATGCCGCCGGTGGTCGTGCCGTTGAACAGGGTGTTGGTCGTGCCGAGCACATAGTCGGTGGTCTTGATCGAGACCGTGCCGCCGGTGCCGCGGACGAAGGAGGAAACGACGYTGACGGTACCGCCGGYGTTGTTGACCCAGTTTTCGCCGTTGAACGAAGCGGATTGGGCAACGCTGTAGAGCTGTGCCTGCARCTGGGTGATTTCGTCCTGAAGCTTGGTCTTGTCGACRCCAGCTTCGCTGGCTGCAACGAGCTTTGCCTTGATCTCGCCGACGASRTCGATGGCGCTGTCGACAGCCGTRTAKGCSGTGTCGAGCTTGGCGGCGCCCATGCCGAGGGCGTCGGAAACAGCCGAAAGGGCCTTGTTGTCCGACTTCATCGTCGTGGCGATCGACCAGTAGGCAGCGTTGTCGGCAGCCTTGCCGACGCGCAGGCCAGACGAAACGGCGTTCTGCGTGT
>NZ_JBFTIN010000118.1:0-482 GCF_056394785.1 Rhizobium sp. 10N414
AGCGAGGCCGCATCCGTCTTGCCGTGCTTCAGCGTACCGAAGATCGAAAGGCCGAAGAGCTGGTTCGTCCACATGTCGAAACCGCCGAGCGCCACGCCGATTGCCGTGCCGAACTTCGACCACAGCGGCTTGACGTTTCGCACCCTCTTCAGGTCCTTACCGATGTCGCTTGAGCGCCAGTCGTTCTCGATCTCGACCACCTCGTCATTGGCGCGACCGGCTGCAATCGCCGCGGCAATCCGGTCCGCTGCCATCATGCCCGACAGCACCGCGTTGTGGCTGCCCTTGATGCGCGGCACGTTGACGAAGCCCGCCGAACAGCCGATCAGGGCGCCGCCGGGGAAGGATAACTTCGGTACAGACTGATAGCCGCCCTCGGTGATCGCACGCGCACCATAGGACAGCCGTTTGCCGCCCTCGAAGGTCGTGCGGATCGCCGGATGCGTCTTGAAGCGCTGGAACTCCTCGAAGGGATACAGGTA
>NZ_JBFTIN010000119.1:0-470 GCF_056394785.1 Rhizobium sp. 10N414
CGCTCGGGTGTAGTGGCTTTCGACGCTCTTCACATGTACCCGGCTGTACCAACCCGATCGAAGCAGCTGGGCAATGCCGCGCGCATCGTTCTTGTCCGTCTTATTACGCATGGCCGAAAGAGCAGCATTGACTTGGCGAGCCTCCATGCACACGACATCGAAGCCCGCCTCCGTCAAACCGTAAGTCAGGTGCTGAGTGAGCGTGCCAGCTTCGAGCCCGACCTCGTGGATAGGTTCGCCGAACTCGTCGAAGCAGCGGACAATATCGGGAACGTCCGATGGCACAGAGCGTTCGAGCCTGACTTTTCCAGTCTCATCGATAATGCAGATAGCCACTGCGCGCAGTGACACGTCCAAAGCAGCATAGAACATCGTCATCTCCCTTCATCGCGGTTGAACCGGGATTGTACTAGGAGCTTGCCTCTTGCGGGACCGCCCGATTACGCATGCTTAAGGCCGGCTGGGCAATG
>NZ_JBFTIN010000120.1:0-449 GCF_056394785.1 Rhizobium sp. 10N414
CGTCGTCAGCGTGGCCGCAAGATCTACAGCCTGCATGCCGACGAGGTCGAGTGCATTGGTAAAGGTAAGGCGCACAAGCCCTATGAGTTCGGAGTGAAGGTGTCCGTGGCCACAACACTGAACCGTTCAAAGGGCGGGCAGTTCGCCCTGCACGCAGCGGCGCTGCCCGGCAATCCGTACGATGGCCACACGCTCGCGACCGTCATTCCGGATATGGAAAAGATGATTGGCACCGAGCTCTCCCGCATTCTGGCCGATGCTGGATACCGCGGCCATAATGCTCCCGAAAGTCACAAGCTGAGAGTCTTCACCAGTGGCCAGAAGCGCCGTCTCACGCCCGCCATCAAGCGCCAGATGCGACGACGATCGGCGGTCGAACCCGTCATTGGACACCTCAAGAGCGAACACAGAATGGACCGGAATTATCTCGCTGGCGAACAGGGGGATGC
>NZ_JBFTIN010000121.1:0-425 GCF_056394785.1 Rhizobium sp. 10N414
GCGCGACGGCTGTAGGAGCTGTAGGATGATGCGCCGTGGGATGCTGCCTGCAGGTTGAACTGGGCAAGGAGTTGCATCAGCTTTGCTGCTTCCTGCGCCAGCCCATGGCTCGCTGCCGTCTGCTCCTCGACCATGGCGGCGTTCTGCTGCGTGCCCTGGTCCATCGTGTTGACGGCCGTATTGATCTCGGCAAGCCCCGTCGACTGCTCACGGGTTGCCGTGACGATTGCGTCGACGTGACGGCTGATYTCCTGAACCTGACCGACRATYGCKTCCAACGCCTTGCCGGTGTCGCCGACGAGCGTGACGCCCGAGCGAACCTGTGAGTTCGAGGCGGTGATCAGGCTTTCGATTTCCTTCGCGGCATGGGCAGAACGCTGTGCCAGCTCGCGCACTTCCTGGGCGACGACAGCAAAGCCCTTGCC
>NZ_JBFTIN010000122.1:0-405 GCF_056394785.1 Rhizobium sp. 10N414
CGTCAAGGTCAAGTCGGTCGCCGAGCTGGTCGAGAAGCTTAAAGTCGAAGCCGGCGTGCTTTAAAGGTTCGAGAAAGGGAGATATATCCATGGCCATTCTTCTTCTGGCTGATCACGACGGCAGCCACCTTTCCGACCAGACCGCCAAGACGCTGACGGCGGCCGCCAAGATCGGCGGCGAAGTGACCGTGCTTGTCGCCGGCGCCGGCGCCAAGGCTGCAGCCGAACAGGCTGCCAAGCTGTCGGGCGTGTCCAAGGTGCTGGTTGCCGAGGACGCAAGCCTTGCCAACAATCTGGCCGAGCCGCTGGCCGCCCTGATCGTTTCGCTGGCCGCAAGCTATGATACGATCATCGCCGCCGCCACCTCGACCGGCAAGAACGTCATGCCGCGCGTCGCCGCCCTGC
>NZ_JBFTIN010000123.1:0-398 GCF_056394785.1 Rhizobium sp. 10N414
CTTGCCAAGATCGCCCGCAAGTATCCCGATGTCCGCATCCATATCGCGTCTGGCAATACCGGCGAGATCATCCGCGGCCTGGAGACCGGCCAGCTCAATTTAGGCTTCATCCGCCCGGTGGAAAACATCGGCTCSTTGCGCTTCGTCTCGCTTGCGCATGAGCGCTACTACCTGGCGGTTGGCCATGCCAATCCGCTGGTAGCCAGGGAGGAGATCAGCATCGATGATCTGCGCACCCAGAAGATCATCGCCTTCAACCGGCAGAACCTGTCGTTTTCGGAACGCTACTTCAATGAGAAGTTCGCCGAATACGACCTCACCGCCAACATTGCCTTCAGCTGCGATGACACCTATGCGCTGGTGTCGCTGGTCTCTGCCGGGCTTGGCATCGGCTTTGC
>NZ_JBFTIN010000124.1:0-384 GCF_056394785.1 Rhizobium sp. 10N414
GCCGACGGTCAGACCAGCGGCACGCTGACGATCGCCGCCAACAATGGCGAGGACGTCTACAGCGACGCCTCGACCAGGACAGCGACGATCACCGGCACCAGCGGCGGCAACTTCGAAAGCCTGCAGGTCGGAACTGGCTCCGCTACCGCGTCGGTCAGCGACACGATCGACGTGACGACGGTCARCCTTTCCGGCTCGTCCGTAACCGAAGGCTCAACTGCCAGCTACGTGTTCACGGCAACGCTGACGAACGCCTCGCAGGGTGTCACGGTTGTCCATACCGATCGGGGCGACATCACCATCGCCGACGGTCAGACCAGCGGCACGCTGACGATCGCCGCCAACAATGGCGAGGACGTCTACAGCGACGCCTCGACCAGGACA
>NZ_JBFTIN010000125.1:0-302 GCF_056394785.1 Rhizobium sp. 10N414
AGTCGATCGTGAAGAACTCGCTTTCAGGCAGGTTGTTGCGGCATCGGTCGGCTCTGGAACGTGAGGAAGAGTGCGGCGAACAGACACAAAAGTTGCCTGAACCATCGCAGCAGGAGGGAGAAGTTGTATCCGGCGGCGGCCAGAACGGCATTGACGGCATCCCCCTGTTCGCCAGCGAGATAATTCCGGTCCATTCTGTGTTCGCTCTTGAGGTGTCCAATGACGGGTTCGACCGCCGATCGTCGTCGCATCTGGCGCTTGATGGCGGGCGTGAGACGGCGCTTCTGGCCACTGGTGAAGAC